>NZ_JBMHYI010000023.1:0-11657 GCF_058498515.1 Bryocella sp. | reverse complement strand
ACAGAGCCGTTCGCCTCGTCCACACGGGCAAACGATCTCCATCTCTCACCACCAGCAATGCCCAAACCCCTATGTTTATTGACGCCAGCGAGGTATAGCACTATGTCACTGTTCTCTGCCGCGCGATCTCCAGCACATTCCCAAAGCTGTAGTTGTGAGCGCAAGGTCCGAGTCGATGAGCTGAAACGTGCCTCGATTGTCATGCGGACCTAGAGTTATCACCGTCTCTCCGATCGGTTCGACCAAGCGAAGGAGATTTCCTCCGATGAGTAAACAGATCCTTCCATCGGTGGCGACGGGATGACCCCGCTAAGAAGCTCTCTGATCGGCTTTCACGACTAGGTATTGAATATGAGCCTTTGGCGCAATGACCACCTGGTGAGGAATCTTCGCTGGGACGTGCACGATGTCACCCTTCTTCAGCGAGGTCACTGAGCCGCCCGCGATACCACTGCCGCGCTGTTCGCCCGGTTCTGTCTGTTTGGCGCCGAGCATGGTTCCGCCTGTGATGAGTTGTCCCTCACCCTCCAGCACAATGATGACGTCCGCATTATTCTCATGCAATTCCGACTGGCCGGTGGCATTGCGCACTGTGAGCATAAGGAAGTGATTGGGATAGCGCGCAAGGATTTCGGTAGCCAAGGACTTGCCGCGGCTGATGTCTCTGCCGTGCTGCAGAAGTGTGTCAGCGTCATACTTATCGACGCCCGTCGCGGTCTGTGCAAGCGACGGCGAGGTGGGGACGAGAAAAGCCAGCCAGAAGCCGGCAAGTAGAACCTGGCGGAAAACGTTGGTCCGGTCATCGCGCACTTTGGATGAGCTCCTCTGAACGTACTTATGCAAGAAAGCGACAGCGGTCAAGCAACTAAAGGTCGATAGGTTGGGTCGCATCGTAGCGTTTGATAGCGGCCGAAAGGTGAATCTGCATGGCTTTGCGGGCGGCCTCGGGGTTACGACGGAGCAGCGCCTTCACTATCGCTTCGTGTTCTACGAGCGTCAGTGGCAAAGCGTCCTTGAGCTTCAATACGGTTGCCACCGCTTGCGCGAGTTGTGCGCGGATCATCGTCAACATATCGAGCAGTGCCTGGTTGCGCGAAGCCCGCGCCATAGCCAAGTGGAATTCAAGGTCAAGAGCGCCGAAGCGTTTGTAGTCGTGGAGCGCATCGCGCATGCGGGCCACCAAGGCTTCCATTTCGACGAGTTCTTCAGCATCGGCGCGCTCGGCGGCGCTGGCGGCGGCGAGGCCTTCGAGGGCGAGACGAACCTCCATCAGGTTGATCAAGTCGTAACGTCCCGTGATGACGCGCCACTCCATCACCGTATCGAGAAACTTGTTGCCATCGGTTGCGACCATGGTGCCTTCGCCCACTCGCGCCGTCAGCACACCCATGATGGAAAGACACCGCAGAGCTTCGCGCAATGACGATCGTCCCGCCTGAAATTGCTTGCACAACTCTCGCTCCGAGGGCAGCCGCTGCCCCGGCTGAAGGTTGCCGGACGAGATCTGCTTCATCACCTGCTGCACAATGTCGTCGGAGATCGAGCTCTTCTGCACAGGCCGCGTCTTCATGAACGCGCGCGGGTGAGCCCCAGGAGTAGCCGACTTTGATGGCTGCTTTTTCATCAAGCAACACAATATCACGGCACATTGATACCAGCGAAGCTGCTCATTTTCCGGAAAGTGGTCAGACCATCCGATAGCGTAAAAAGACTCTATTCAGCCCATTTACCTATCCCTAGCGGCCGTTCAGCATGTTGCTCGTTCTCATTTTCCCGACTAAATGCATTTGCGGCTCTTGACACGAATGGTCAGACCAACCTACCATCCTCGACGTTTTAGCAACCATCACAACCCCAGTCGCGAAAGCACAAGGTTGGCATGGAGATCGGAGCACAAAGCGCGTGAACTGGCAGCAGACATACGTTCTTTTCGAGCGGGGCGTAGCGGGCTCAGCGATGATTGCCGCGCTTCCGATCCTGACGGTTCTGTTGATCCTGGGGATTCTGCGTAAGCCTGCATGGGTGGCGGGGCTTTGTGGCCTGGGTGCGAGCCTGCTTGTAGCGCTCGCATGTTATCGCATGCCGCTGAGCCTCGCGCTGAGCGCAGCAGCCTACGGCGCGGCATTTGGCCTCTTCCCCATCTGCTGGATTGTCTTCTGGGCCATTACGCTGTTTCGCGTGACTACGGTGACAGGAAAGTTCGCGTTGATTCGCGCGTCGATTGGAAAGTTAACGCAGGACGCACCTACGCAGGCCCTGCTCATCGCCTTCGCGTTTGGCGCCTTCATCGAGGGCGCCGCAGGCTTCGGCACACCGGTCGCCATCGCTTCCGCCATGATGGTGGGTCTCGGCTTCTCACCCTTCCGGGCTTCCGCCATTTGCCTCCTCGCCAACACGGCCCCGGTCGCATTTGGTTCGATAGGCACTCCGCTTCTGACTCTTGCGGCCACGACCGGCCTGTCGCTGTTGAAGCTCAGTGCCGCGGTCGCCGCCATCTGCGCCCCGGTCGCGCTCGTCATCCCGGCTTACATGATTGTGGTGATGGGCGGTTGGAGGACATTGCGGTTTGCACTCCTCCCGTGCGTCGTCACGGGGCTGATCTTCGGCGGAACGCAGTATGTCATTGGCACGTATGTTGGGCCCGCTCTCACAGACATACTGGCGTCCATCTTCGCAATGCTGGCGCTGTTTCTCATCTGCCGCATGCGCAAGGCCGCGCCCATGCCGCTCGAAATGGAGGCTGCATTCCGTGGAGAGAGCGACGCCGTGGTCCCACCTGCCGATGGTTCAGAGGCAGTCGTTCCGACGACGCGTGAAATCCTCGTGGCCTGGACCCCCTACGCTTTCCTCGTCGTCTTCGTGTTGCTTTGGAGCGTAAAGCCGATTCAGCATCTGCTGGCCGCAGGGACCTTCAACGTCGAGTGGCCGATGCTGCATGATCGCATCTTCCGCGTGGCTCCAGTGGTTGCGCACAAGCAGCCGTATCACGCACCCTTTGTGTTGAACCTGCTGGCTGCGTCCGGCACATCCTGCATGGGCGCGACAATTTGTAGCGCGCTGTTTCTTCGGGTCTCGATGCGCACGCTTGGTGAGGTCCTGGTTGCGACGTCGAAGCAGTTACTGCTTCCCATCACGACCGTCGTGTCGGTGCTCGCGATGGCGTTTCTGATGAATTACTCAGGTGCAACGGCGACGCTGGGTTTGGCCTTTGCAGCGAGCGGTGCGATGTTCCCGTTCTTCAGCGCGATTCTTGGATGGCTCGGGGTGTTTCTCACCGGATCGGATACCTCGGCGAACGCTCTCTTTGGCAGCCTGCAGGTGGTCAGCGCAGAGCGGCTTGGTCTTAGTCCTGTACTGTTGGCCGCGGCCAACTCTTCAGGCGGCGTGGTCGGCAAGATGATCAGTCTTCAGACCATTGTCGTGGCAGCCGCGGCCACCGGCATGGATAACCACAGTCAGTCGAGGCTCTTCCGGCTGATGCTCAAACACAGTATGTTGCTGGCCGCGATTGTTGGTTGTATAGCGTTGCTGTACACGCATTATTTGCATTTCTGAGAGGCGCAAGAAACGGTCATGGCAAAGCTTGGATTTCTAGGTTTGGGCATCATGGGTATGCCAATGGCGCGACACCTCCTCGAGGCTGGCCATGAAGTCGCGTTGTGGTCCCATCATCAAGACAAAGTTGCGAAGCTGTTGACATTTTCCGCTGCGAGGGCGTGTGCAACACCACTCGAGGTGGCGAAGAGCAGTGACGTGGTCTTCTACTGTGTCGGCGACACGGCGATGTCCCGCGAGGTGCTGTTTGGTGCCGACGGGATGGCAGGCGGATCAAAGCCACGCACCGTCATCGTTGATTGCTCGAGTATCTCGCCGAGCGCTAGCAAGGAATTTGCGGCGATCCTGAAGAAGCAAGGCGTTGACTTCCTCGACGCGCCTGTCACGGGATCGAAGAACGGGGCGGAGAGCGGCAATCTGACGTTTATGGTCGGCGGGGACGAGGATGTCTTCGAGCGAATCAAGCCGCTTCTCCAGGCGATGGGGCCGAACCTTTATTACTGCGGGCCCAGTGGGATGGGACTCCACGCCAAGCTGTCGCAGAACTTGATCATCGGCAACCTGATCAATGCATTCAATGAGTCGTTTGTACTCAGCACCAAAGCCGGAATTGCGCCGGAGCTAATGCTCGACATTCTGAATAATAGTGCAGCGAAATCAGGTATGGTGGCGGCCAAGGCACCGCTGGTGTTCGCGCGCAACTTCGAAACGCATTTTTCCGTGAAGTGGCTGGAGAAGGACATGCAGCTAATGCTTGAGTCTGGCGCCGAACTCAACGTGCCCACCCCGCTGACCGCGCTTTCGGCACAACTCCTGCGCACGGCGATCGCTGCAGGCTATGGCGAGCAGGACATCTGTGCCTCCATCAAGGTTCTCGAAGGCTTTGCCGGGGTCGAAGTTCGATCCAACCCCGCGAACCCGGGTCGCGCCGGCTAACTGAAAAGACTACGCAGAGCAAACTGCGGGCTCACTGCGGGGCTCGCAGGCCTTACACAACTCGAGCGCTTCACCTATTTCCCTGATGCGGCCCCTTCGTGGGGCTCCTGGAGACTCTTATGTCTTTTTTTCGCAAATTCTTCATCCTGATCATACTGGTCCTGGCTATGTCCAGCGTTCAGTTACTCGCGCAATCGGCGAACGCCTCGCTATCCGGATTCGTCCGCGACGCGAGCGGCGCCTTTGTGCCAAACGCCACAGTGACGGTAGAGTCCCTGGGCACACACGAGCGGTACAAGGCGACAACAAGCGACAGCGGCGAATACCATGTCGTCGATCTGCCCGTTGGTGATTACAAGGTCAGTACAGAGGCCGCGGGCTTCAAACTTGCTATCGTTCCGAAGATTACGTTACAGACCGCGCAGGTAGCCGCTCTCGATGTCAATCTCGCTAACGGATCGGTGAGTGAGACGGTGACGGTCACCACTCAGCTCCCGCAGATCAATACACAAGACAGCTCAATCGGTCAGGTGGTTGAGGGTCGTTCCATTGAAGCTGTCGCGCTGAACGGCCGCCAGTTCTGGAACCTCGTGGCCCTCACTCCTGGCGCCACGTACACGCCCGGTGGAGAGGGAACACGAACCGGTGGCGCTTCGTTGCGGTCGTCCTCCGTGGCGGTGCAGATCAACGGTACTGGATTCATCTTCAACGGCTGGTCGCTGGATGGTGTCGATATCACGGAGTACGAGCAGGGTGGCACCAACGTGCAGCCTAACGTCGACTCACTGGCAGAGTTCAAGGTCCTGGGCGCGAACATGCCCGCAGCGTATGGTCATACGCCGAACGTTGTGTCGGCGACGATGAAGAGTGGAACGGACAGTTTCCACGGCGTGGTATTCGAATTTCTTCGCAACGACGCGGCGGATGCGCATAACTACTTCGCCCGGACCAACAAGAACATCCTGAAGCGCAATCAATTTGGTGGTGTCCTCGGCGGCCCGATTCTCAAAGACAAGCTGTTCTTCTTTACGGATTATGAAGAGACAAAGCAAAGTCAGGGAATCGTCTTTGCGGATATCGTTCCGTCCGACGCTATGCGCGCGGGCAACTACAACGGCGCCACGAAGACTCCACACATGGTTGGCACGACCGCGCCGTTTCCGGGCAACATCGTTCCGATCTCGCCTCAGGCGGCATACTTCCTGCAGTTCATGCCGACCCAGGCGCAGGCTAATTTCAGCGCTCCGCAGCGGTTGCTGACCTACAAGGGTGACGGCAAGATCGACTATGCGATGGGCAAGCACGATCACTGGATGGGCCGCTACTCGATTGCCGATAACGATGAGGAAGATCCCAATCAGTATCCAGCGCTGGGTACGCAGCCCCTGCACAGCCGCGCACAGAATATCGTTATCACCGAAGCGCACACGTTTGGCAGCAAATGGCTGAATGAAGCGAAATTCGGTTTATACAAAGATATCTTCTTGTTCGGGGCGGTGCTGCCGGGAACGAACTACCTTGCCAACGCCGGTATCACGGGATATCAGCAATCGCAGATCACGCCGAGCTTTCCATACATCACGCTATCCGGCTACACAGGGTTCAACGGCTCGGGCGTGAACAACTTGCCGAAGTCGAACCGTATTCGCACCTGGCAGTATGACGATACGGTGAGCTATGTATCGGGAGCGCACGAGATCTCAGGCGGCGTTCAGTTCTATCACCAGCGTCATACCTTCTTCAATGGCCAGAACCAGGAAGGTGCGTTCTCATTTACCACGAACTACACGGGCGACGCCTTTTCGGACTTTCTGATTGGCGCGCCGGCAGCAGTGACACGAGCATATCCGTTGGAGCTTTACGGCAGTACCGGGAACTGGCTAGATCTTTTTGTGCAGGACAACTGGCGCCCACGTCCGGCGCTTACAGTGAACGTCGGCCTACGTTATGAACATAATCCGTTTTATAACGGACTCAACGGGCAGGCAAACGCCATTGACTACAGTAACGGCAAGCTCGTCATCCCGACCCAGAACCATGGCCAACTCATCAATAGTCTGGCTCAACCCGAGATGCCGCTGCTTATTCCACTATTCAGCGATCGTCTGGAGGGCACTGAATCGCTCGGCCTTCCGCAGTCGATCCACAAGACGGGGCCTGGTGTATTTGCGCCACGTGTTGGCCTCGCCTATCGAGTGGCTAACAGCGACAAAACAGTTGTGCGGGCCGCCTATGGTTTGTTCCCCATCTACTTCGATTCCAACATGTCGTTGCAGTGGGTGAAGGCTCCGCCGTTCGAGATTGTGCAGACGGTCAATGCGCCATCGAACCCGAGTGCCGTCGCGTTCACGTGGCAGAATCCCTTCAATGGTCAGCCTCTGGTCGCTGCCAACCCCAATCCTGGGCAGCCTTGCGCAGGTACAACGGTCGCTTACCTGTCGTGTGTGATGCCTGCTATCTGGACGTCACCCCTTACGATGAAGCACACATACATGCATCAGTACAACCTGGCGATCCAGCGCGAGGTATTCAACAATCTCTCGATCGAGATTGCGTATGTGGGGAACAACACGATCCACAATCAGCTCATCTCCACTCCCGATAATGTACCTACTCCTGGTCCTGGCGCCATTCAGGCGCGACGCCCTTTCCCGCAGTGGGGCGTATTCAATCTGGGAAATACGTACGGTTCGGCAAATTACAACGCGTTGCAGGTGAAGGTGGAGAAGCGGTACAGCAATGGGTTCCAGCTCTTAGGGGCCTATGCCTGGAGCCATTGTCTCGACAATGGATCGAGCGAAGCCGGACCTCAGTCCATAGGGCTGCTCCATCAGTTCTATGGATCGTGCGACCATAATCTCACGCACGTGCTCACCGTCAGCTCTGTGTACACCTTGCCGTTCGGCCATGGCCATCACCTGCTGGGTAATTCCAACGCAGTCGTCAATGGCGCCCTTGGTGGATGGGAGATTGCGGGGATTTACACGGCTCGCAGCGGTATGCCCTATTCGCCCGTGCTTAGCAGCGACATCGCGAACAACGGCACCAGCGGACAGTTTCCCAACCGCGTGCCGGGCGCAGGGAAGGGGACGCTCCCGAATCCAACACCGGCTCACTGGTTCAACACTGCTGCGTTTGTTGCTCCTGCGGCGTATACGTTTGGTAACTCCGGCCGCAACATCCTGACGGGTGAAGGTCTGCTGCAGCTCGACGCAACAGTAAAGAAGATATTCCCGATACACGACGCGATTAACGCCGAGTTCCGCCTCGAGGGCTTCAACGTCACGAATCGGCCTACGTTCTCCAATCCCTCGGCGACGATTGGTTCGAGCTCAGCGGGCGTTGTTAACTCCACACTGAACGCCAACCGCACTTTGCAGGCTGCGATAAAGATCAATTTCTAGACGGAAGAGGAGTGTCAACATGGATCGACGTTCGTTTGTGACCGGCGCAGGAGCCTCGCTTGCTGCAGCCAACACTGGAATAAGTCACCGTCTACTGGCCGAGGCCCTTCCTCCTCCTGCGAAGAAGACGCCCACCATCGGCATACAGATTGGAGCGATCTCATTTCAGGATGAAGGTACCGATAAGGTGCTGGACATCCTGCAGGAGAAAGGCGCGTGCAACGCGCTGTTCATCGCGTCCTTTACGTACGGAGATGGGATTGCGGGCAGGCAGCTGCCAGGTCATCCCTTCCCCGACCACGGTGTGCAGAAGGAAGATAACTTCTTCGGCGGCTTCTATACCACTCCGCATCCGGAGTACTTCAAGAACACAAAGATGGTGCCGCGGCGAGCGCCGGACACCGGGAGTTATGACGTGCTGGCCGACGTGATTCCGAAGGCGAAGAAGCGCGGCATGAAGACCTATACGTGGAGTGAGGACGTATGGAATACGAAGGTGCCGGACTTTGAGCTTATTGCGGAGCGCGATCTCTATGGGCGTCCTGCGAAGACCGGTTGCTTCCGCAACCCAGACAACCACGAGTTCATTCGGGCGACATTTCAGGACTGGACGCACTCATACGAGATCGATGGGGTGATGTGGGGATCGGAGCGCTATGGTCCCTTCGGCAACATGATCGAGTCGGTGCACCTCCGCGACGGCAATGATCCTTCCCGCGTGACCTGCTTCTGCCAGTATTGCCAGAAAGAGGCCGCTGCACGTGGCATCAACGTCCCTCGCGCGATTGAGGGCTTCAAGGAGTTGGAGAAGTGGGTGAAGTTCTGCCGTAGTGGAGGCAATCCCCCCGATGGTCACTATGTGACGTTCTGGCGTCTTCTCTTTCAGTACCCGGAGGTCCTTGCCTGGGAGACGATGTGGAACGATGGCGTCCACGAGACGTACAAGACAATCTATGACACCGTGAAGAGCGTGAACCCGAAGATGGAGGTTGGCTGGCATGTCTGGCACGCGCACAGTTTCAGCCCGTTCTTCCGCGCGCAGACGGACCTCAAGAAGATCGCACCCTATACGGACTTCGCGAAGATGACCGTTTACGACAATCTCGGCGGCACTCGCATGGAGACGTACATCACTAGCGCAAGCAAGACGATCTACGGCGATATGCCGGTTGAGGAAGCGCTGGAATTCGAATACAGCATTATGGGATATCGCGGTCGCAGTTACACCGAACTCCCTTATGTCGGCCTGGACTCCAACTACGTCTTTCATGAAACGAAGCGCTCAGTGGAGGACGTTGCGGGAACGAACATGCAGATCTGGCCAGGCCTCGATGTGGACATCTCGAATATGAATGTCGAGTACAGTCACACGGCGCCTCCGGGCATCAAGGCATGTACCAAGGCCTGCTTCGAGGCTGGTGGAACAGGGTTGGTGATCTCCCGCAAGTACTCGGAGATGAAGCTCGCAAACCTCGCAGCGGTGGGCGATGCGCTCCGCGAATTGAAGGTGGTCTAGATGCGGGGTCTTCTTGTTGGGTGCGTGGTTCTATGCGCCAGCAGCGGTCTTCTGGGGCAATCGACATCTCCGGACAGGCCTCTTGCGGGGGCGATTGACATCCACATGCACTGCGGTCCGGATGTTCTTCCGCGCAAGGTCGATGCGATCGACCTTGCGCGTCTCGCGAAGGCCGAAGGCATGCGTGCCATCGTGCTCAAGAACCACTACGTGCCGACAGCCAATGATGCCTATCTCACACGGAAGGTGGTGCCGGGCATTGAAGTCTTTGGCGGCATCGATCTCAACCGCACCGTGGGAGGCATCAATCCGGCTGCGGTCGAGAATATGGCACACATCACCGGCGGCTACGGTCGTATGGTGTGGATGGCCAGCTTCGACTCACGGGCGCAGGTGGAGAGCGAAAAGGGGAGCACACGACCATACGTCGCGGTGACAAAGGACGGGGAATTGCTACCGGAAGTGAAGCAGGTGATCGCTCTGATCGCGAAGTACAACCTCGTGCTGGAGACAGGCCATAACTACCCGGAAGAAATTTTGGCGATGATTCAGGAAGCGAACCGCGATGGTGTAAGACACATTGTGGTGACACACGCCATGATCGCACCGATCCATATGAACATTGCCCAGATGAAGCAGGCTGCGTCGATGGGAGCGTATATCGAGTTCGTCTACAACGGCTTGATCGGACCTTATAAGGAGTTCAGCTTCGATGACTATGCCAAAGCCATCCATGCGGTCGGTGCGGAGCACGCGATCCTTGCCAGCGATCTCGGCCAGGTAGTCAATCCCAACCACACCGATGGGCTCAAGCTGTACTACGCCGGCTTATTGAAGGCAGGCGTTACGCAGACCGAGATCGACACCATGGCCCGCATCAACCCGGCTAAAGTTTTGGACCTCCAGTAACACCCACAAAGGACCCTACGATGCTTGATCGCAGAACATTCCTCCAGACGGCCGCCGGCGCGGCGATCACCGCCGCCGCAGCCACACCCACCGAAGCGCTGGCGGCTCCCAGCTACAAGTCGAAGAAGATGGTCGGCATCCAGATCGGCGCCGTGTCGTTCACGGATGAAGACACCGACACAGTCATCGAGGAGTGCCAGAAGGACGCCCTCGTCGATACGATATTCGTTGCTACCTTTACCTATGGCCGCGGAATCGCCGGCCGCCAGGTGCCCGGACAGCCCCTGCCAGACCATGGCAAGCAGGAGTATGACAAAGACACGTTTGTGGGCGGCTGTTATACGAATTACGACAAGAAGTATTTTGCCGATACCACTTTCAAAGACTTTCGTGCTCCTGACCTTGGAGACTATGACGTACTCGCCGACCTCATCCCGAAGGCAAAGAAGCATGGGATGAAGACGATCGCATGGTTTGAGGATGTGGTGGCGAAGGACCTGCCGGGCGTCAAGCCGCTCCAGGATGTCAACCTCCAGGGCGAGAAGATCGGCACGATGAACTTCAACGCGCCGGAGCATCGTGCCTGGGTTCTTGGACTCGTCGAAAATTGGATCCGCAACTATGATCTGGACGGAATCATGTGGGGCTCGGAGCGCCAGGGGCCATTTTGCAATGCACTGGGCGCCAGCCACTCGCATCCGCCACTTAGCAGCGTGTGTGACTTCTCCGATCACACGATCGCGAAGGCGAAAGCCCAAGGTATCAACCATGAGCGCGCCAAGCAGGGTTTTCTCGAGCTCGAGAAGTTTGTCACCGCATCGCGCAAAGGTGTGAAGCCTGCAGATGGCTACTACGTCATGCTCTGGCGGTTGATGCTTCGCTATCCCGAGCTGCTGGCGTGGGAGGCACTTTGGACGCAGAGCCTTCGCGAAACACAGAAGGCGATCTACGACAAGATCAAGTCCATCAACCCCAATATGGGGGTGGGTTGGCACATCTGGCACAATAATTCTTTCAACCCCATCTACCGGGCCGAGCAGGATTATGCAGAGATGGCGCCATACAGCGACTTTCTCAAGGTCGTGATCTACCAGAACTGCGCAGGCGAGCGCATGGTGGATTATGTGAACTCCGTCGGGCAGACATACTTCGGCGACGTCCCTCGCCAGGAGTTGCTCGACTTTCACTACCGAATTCTTGACTATGGCCCGGAAGCTGATATGACGCATCTCGCCGCGGCCGGCTTTTCCGCCGACTACGTATACCGCGAGACAAAGCGCGCGAAGGAGGGTCTCGGGGACGCGAAGACGAAGCTGTGGCCAGGAATCGATATCGAC
>NZ_JBMHYI010000022.1:0-4213 GCF_058498515.1 Bryocella sp. | reverse complement strand
CTCGTCCGCGCCGCCGGCCAAACCCACGCCGCCGGTATGGTCAACGCCATCCTCCGCAACCTCACCCGCCAGCCCCCCGCCGGCAAACCCCTCTTCGAAACCACCGCCGCCCTCGCCCAACGCCTCGGCCACCCCACCTGGCTCGTCGAGCGCTGGGCCAAGAACTACGGCCGCCCCGCCGCCATCGCCATCTGCGACTACGACCAGCAGGAGCCAACTCCCGGCACCCTCTTCGGCCCAGCCGAAGGCCCGCACCTCGACGACGGCTCCCGCCTCGTAGCCGAACTCGCCGCCGCAGCCGGCCCCACCGCCACCCGTATCTGGGACTGCTGCGCCGCCCCCGGTGGCAAGACCCTCGTCCTCGCCGCCCGCCACCCGGCAGCCGACATCCTCGCCACCGACGTCAGTCCCTCCCGCCTCAAAGCCCTCGCCGGACGCATGGAGCGCGACCCGTCCGCCGCGAACGTCCGCGTGGCCGAAGCAGACGCCTCTGCCCTCCCCGCCGAAGCTGGTAATTTCGACCTCATCCTCTGTGACGTTCCCTGTAGTGGCACCGGAACCCTAGCCCGTAATCCCGAAATCCGGCACCACCTCCGTCCGAGCGATCTCGCCCGCCAGGCCGACCGCCAGCGTGCCCTCCTCGCCGGTGCGCTCAACCGCCTCGCTCCCGGCGGCAAGCTCCTCTACTCCACCTGCTCCCTTGAACCCGAAGAGAATGAAGCCGTCGTCGCCGCAGTCACACTCCCGTCCGGCATCCGACGCCTCCCGCTCGACCCCCTACTCGCCACTCTCCAAATCGCCGCCGACCTCACCCCCACCCTCCGCGATGGCTTTCTCCGCACCCTCCCAGGCTCCAACTTCCATGGTGACGGCTTCTTCGCCGCCCTCTTCGAGCGACAGTCGTAGCCACCGCAACTGGCGCACAATCCAGGCCCGGCCCTCAAGTGTCCTTGAGCTAAATTGCTCACCTCCAGCCGGATTTTCCTGGTCGAAAAGGGTATTTCCTGGTTTAAGTGTATGAAATATCAGGACATACATAAAGCTGTCCTATTTGTGTATATGGCGCAAAGCCCTATGAGAAGCTCTTAGGAAGACTCCTAAAAAAAACACCTGTTGCGCACACGCGCGCATAAATTTCTGGGCCTGAGACCAAGAACGTGAAAGATAGACGTGTCAATGGAACGGAACGAATTTGATCCTGTTGATTTCTTAGCCACGACAGGAATAGGCCGAAAGATTATTCAGATTGAGGCCAAGCAGCCCATCTTTTCGCAGGGTGATCCCGCTGACGCCGCCTTCTATATCCAGAGTGGTCGCGCCAGGCTGACCGTTGTGTCCAAAGTTGGCAAGGAAGCCAACGTCATGCTGCTCGCGGCTGGGGAATTCACCGGCGAGGAAGCTATCGCGCCTACTCCCGGGCTAAGGCTCGCGACCGCAGTCGCGCTCACCCACTGTACAGTGCTCAAGATAGAGTGCTACGAGATGGTACGTGCGATACATGAAGAGCGGAGATTCTCCGACCTGTTCGTTGCCTTTCTGCTCAAGCGCTCCATGCGTATCCAGGCCGACCTCGTCGACCACCTTTTCAACTCCAGTGAAAAACGCCTGGCTCGCGCTCTCCTTCTCATGGCCGACTTCGATATGCTTGGAGAGCCCGAAACCCTGATCCCTCGAATTACGCAGGAAGCCCTTGCTGGGATCGTCGGCACCACCCGCTCCCGCGTCAGCTTCTTCATGAACCGCTTTCGCACTCTCGGCTTCATCAAGTACAACAGCCGCATCCGCGTCCACAGGTCCCTGGTGAACGTCCTCCTGCACGACGACTAAAGCTAAGATTCTCTGCCGGACGTATAGGGAGGCTTAGGTAGAAACGCCATTTTCGCAAAGAACAAGGCTCTGCACGATCTATCCAATTCACAGCAACCGGGAATTGCGTCTAGTTCGCGATCGCCGCCGCAGGATGCCCGAACGTCAGTCGAATCGTATCGCCCTTGGTCACACGGTACCCCGACTCCGGTTTCTGCGACGTCACCGGCCCGGCCGGAACCACAGGCGCAGGCGCTACAGGGGCGACGACCGCAGGAGCAGCCGTCACCGCAGAAGGAGGGGCGCCCGCCGGAAACGAAATAGCCTGCCCATTCGCGTCGATCCGCACTCCCGCGGCATTTACCGTATAAGCCGGTTTCGCCGGCGCTGTTGCTCCCGTCGCAGCAGCGATCGGTGCCGGAATATCCGAAAGAAACGTCACGCGCAGCCCCAGCGCAGCCGCCGCATGGTTCGCATCCCTATACGTCATTCCTACAAACGAAGGCATCACAATCGCGCTTGCGGCACCAGCCGCCGTCGAGCTCAACAGCAGCGAAACCCGCGGCTGATCCACGCCTGCATTGGGCGGAGGCGTCTGCGCCAGCACAATATCCGGATCGCCCGGCGCATCGATATGCGCCAGCGTTCCAAGATCAAGCGAGTCGCGCCGGATATTGATCGAAGCCTCACGCTCCGGCTCTCCCGCCACATCCGGAATCGTCACCTGCTGCGGCCCCAGGCTCTCTGTCACGCGAACAACCCATCCATGCCGCACCTTCGACCCGGAAGCCGGCGCCTGCGAGAGCATCCGCCCAGCCGGCACGGTCGTCGAATAAAACTTGTTCTCGATATTGAGATCGACGCCCGTCTGGAGCGCCGCCGCACTGGCCTCCGAGACTGTCATGCCCGAAAAGTTCGGCACTGTCACCTCATGCCCATGCAACGCGATGCGCAACGTGATGGCCGCGGAGAGGAACATCACGAAAAGCATGGCAAGCGTGCTGAGGATCAGTCGAAAAAGCTTCATGGGTCTTCAGAATACAGATGCGCTGGGGTTACCGTGCGTTGTCAGTGGCCGGCTCCGGATGAATCAGCACCCGCGCTACCTGCGGATGGTGCAGCCGGAACTCGCTCTCAAATTCAGTGATGACTTCATGGACCCGCGACATGGGTAGGTCGTCGGGCAGCGAGATGTGGCAATTGATTTGCACGCTGTTGGCAGCTCCGCCATGCCCTCGCGTCACAGTAACCTCGTGAACGTCGTGAATCTCGGGAAAATGTTCAGCGGTTTGAACCAACTGCCGCGTCAGATGTTCGTTGGCCGCGAACTGTACCGGCGAAGCGATAGTAGCGGGCTCGGATTCAATATGGGTAAGCACCGTGTCGACCGCAGGAACGTCGCGGCGAATCTCGGACTCAAGCTGCGAAGCCACTTCGTGCGCTTCCTGCAGTGACATCGTCTCCGGCACTTCAAGATGTTGCTCTACGTGCAGCGCACCCTCATACTGCTGCACGCTGACATCGTGCAAATTCAAATTGCTTCGCGCAGCCACCGCTCGAATTCGATCAAACACGCTCTCTCCAACCGTAGCCGTGGGCACCGAATGTATGACCACGTCAGCCCCGGGCAGACGCTGTTGTACCGCCGCAGTCGCGGCAAAGGTGATCTGTTCCGACCGCTGAAAAGTCAGGTTGCGCGGCATGCCCAGCGTAAGGTCGACAAAATAATCCGACCCCGATCGCCGAACCCGCACTCGCTCCACGGTAAGCACGCCGTCCACACCCTCAAGGTCGGTCACAAGCTCGCGGCGAATCTGCGCGCGAGCCTCCGATGGAGTCGCATCCAGCAGCGAATCGATGGTGGTCCGCGCCAGCCGCCAGGTCACCGTAAGGATCACACACGAAACCGCAAGCGCAGCAACGGGGTCGGCATACCGCAGCGCGGGAATATGGAATCGCCCGCCCGCATACGTAGCCAAAAGCCCCAGGAAGACCGCTGCGGCAGACCAGAGATCAGTGCCGAAATGAACGGCATCAGCCTCCAGAGCATCCGAGCGCTGCTCCATGGCGACACGGTGAAGCGACCGCGACCGCGTGTAATCCACCGCCATCGAAAGCAGCAGCACAACGAACGGCCACACCGACCAGCGAAGATCAAGATGCTCGTTGCGCAGGATACGGTAGATGGCTTCACGCGCAATCCATACGCACGAAGCCGCCATCAGCAAAATCTCAAACGCTGCCGAAAGGCTCTCCAGCTTCCCATGCCCGTAGTTGTGGTCCTCGTCGGCAGGGCGGTCCGAAACCCTAACGGTCACCAGCGTAATGGCCGAAGCGATCAGGTCGATCGCCGAATGCGCAGCCTCGCTCAACATACCCAGCGAGCCGGCTAGCACACCCGTAAGCA
>NZ_JBMHYI010000021.1:0-218890 GCF_058498515.1 Bryocella sp. | reverse complement strand
TCGCAGGCTGACAACGCTTGATACCCTGTCCCATGGCTGGTCTCCTTCTGCACCCTCGAGTGCGTACGGAAAGCCTAGCTCCTCCGTGAGGCCAGCCGTCTCATCCCATCTGAAGCCGCGTAGCAGTCATCCCCTTATGGCGGGACTGAAGTCCCGCCCTGACAAAGCGGGGTACGTGCAGAGGTCCACTTGCTCACTGCTGGCTGAGGGGCAGGATCTTGGTGTCGTCGGTGTCGAACTGGAAGGTGACCGGGACCCAGCCGGTCTGGGCGTGGAAGAGCACGAAGCGGGCGAAGAGCGGGCCGCGGTCGTAGTTCATGACCATATAAGCGATGCGAACGCGCGAGGACAGCTCCTGCAGGCGGATGAGGTCGAAGTACTGGAAACGGCCGTAGTAGGCCTGAATGTCGCGGAGGTTGCTGGCCTGCGTGAGGGCGTCCTTGCTGGACTCGAGGACACTGCCTTTTACCCAGAACTTGATCGCGTCGTCGGGGCCATCGCTGCGGAGGGCGTCCATCCCGGCAAGAACGTTGGCGGGGAGATCCGCCTTGGATGGGGGCGGAGGAGGAACTGGGACCTGCGCGGGTGCAGCCGCCGGAGCTTGCGCTCGAATTCCTGGAGCAGCCAAGAGAAGTACAACAGCCAGGGGAAGACCCCGCCAACGAGCTTGAAATTGCATGCATTGCCTTTCGAGGAACGGGTGATTTCGTGCTTCATCGGCCCACTCGATAGACGTGGCGGGGCGCCGTTCGCAACCGCCGAGGCGGCTCAGTGGCTGGCGATGGAGATGAGGAACGCGACCGTGGCGATGTTCAGCCAACAGGCCCAGAAGGCTGGCTGGCGCGTGAAGCCCTTCACGCTGAAGAACAGCACCAGAGCGATAAAAGAAAGCGGAATGGAGGCGTACCAGGCGCCCATGGCGATGCCGGAGCTGGTGTGGTTGTAGGCGATGGAGGGGATCCACCAGAGGTTCTCGGAGAGCACGGAAGCGGTGACGAGGATGCGGCCGGCGCGGGCGGCGCGCTCTGTCGAGGCGACGCCGCGACGAACGCGGATCCACTCCCAGATGACGAGCAACGGCGAACCGAGGAAGCCGCCGATCATGGCGGCGATGGCTAGAGCACTGAGAGCTTGAGGCATGGCCGCGTCAGTCTAGAGCATTTGTCGTGCTGGTGGGTATCCCCAGTGTGGTTTGCGGGGGTGTTTTCCTGGGGCGAGCGGGCATTCCCTCAGTGGCTGAAGCCACGCTGCGAGCGATCGCGTTGATGGCGGGACTAAAGTCCCGCCCTGACAAAGCGGGGATCGGCTCAGGATGAGGCCCGGCTCAGGCGTTGTCCAGCGGATTGTCCAGCGCGATGAGCAGGCCTTCGCCGCCTTCGAGGGTGATTTCGCCGTCGGAGCCGTCTTGCTTGCCAACCAGAGCGCCTGCGCCGTCGAGCATGGTGGTGAGGACGACCGTGCCGGGGGGGCAGTGGGTGACGATCGTGTCGTTGCCGAGGTTGAGCAGGACCTGGAAGTCGGTGCTGGCGCCATCGGGTGGAGAGGTGCGGCGGTAGCGGAGGAGATTTCCCTCGGCGCGGACGTCGGCGATGCCGCCGGAGTGCAGGGTGTCGTGGCGGCGGCGGAGCCCAAGCAGCAGGCGATAGAGCGAGAGCATCGACTTTGGGTTGCGCGACTGGGTAGCGGCGTTGATCTCCGGCCAGCGGGCGTCGAGTGGAAGCCAGGGCTGGGCTTCGGGAGTGGTGAAACCGGCGTTGGGAGCGTCGACCCAGAGCATGGGGGAACGTTCGGGATCGCGGCCACGGCCTTTGCCGGGCTCATTCTTCTCGGCAGGGTCCTTGACCTGATCGGGAGCGATGGGGACGTCTTCGATGCCGAGCTCGTCGCCGTAGTAGAGCGTGGGTGTGCCGCGCAGGGTGAGCAGCAGCATGGCGGCGACGCGGGCCTGCTTCTGGCCGATGCGAGAGGCTAGGCGAGGCTGGTCGTGATTGCCGAGGACGTAGTTGGGCCAGGCTCCGGGAGGGAGAAGTTCTTCGTAGGTGCGGATGATGTTGGCGACGGCCTCGGCGGCCCAGTGGGTCTGGATGAGGTGGAAGTTGAAGGGCAGGTTGGCTCCGCTGAGGTTGGTGGCGGGCGCGGTGGAGTCGAGCTCCTGGGGCGAGGGGTTTAGCGTGGGCGAGCCGTAGTAGCGGACGAGCTCGGGGAGGGGGAGATAGATTTCGCCGATGAGGACACGGTTGGAGCGAGGGCCCAGGGTCAAAGGGCCAAGGGTCGAGGGGTCAGGGTTCGGACCGCCTGCGGCCAGGGTGTCGGGGTAGGAGTCGAGCAGGGCGCGCATCTCGGCGACGATCTGGTGGGTGCCGGGCTGGTCGGCGTTGTGGACGGCGAGGTGGCGGTCGTGTGCTTCGGCGTCGGAGGTAGGGTTGGGTGGGTTGTCGCGGAAGAACTCGTCCTTGATGAGCAGCCAGAGGACGTCCATGCGGAAGCCGTCGACACCCTTGCCTTCGGAGCCGCAGTCGAGCCAGAAGCTCATGGCCTGGTACATGGCGGCGCGGACGTCGGGATTGCGCCAATTGAGGTCGGGCTGCTGGGCGAGGAAGGAGTGCAGGTAGAACTGCTCGGTCTTCTCGTCCCAGGTCCAGGCGGGGCCGCCGAAGTGGGACATCCAGTTGTTGGGGACGCGGAGGCGGGCGGGCTGCCAGTCGTCTCCGGCCGGCTTCGCATCGCGCCAGAGGTACCAGCTGCGTTTGGGATTGTCGCGCGAGCTGCGCGACTCCAGGAACCAGGGATGCTGGTCGGAGCTGTGGTTGGGGACGAAGTCCAGGATGACTCGCAGGCCGCGTTTGTGGGCCGCGGCGAGCAGGCGGTCGAAGTCCTCCAGCGTGCCGAAGAGCGGATCGACGTTGGTGTAGTTCGCTACGTCATAGCCGAAGTCGGCCATGGGCGAGGGGTAGAAGGGCGAGATCCAGAGGGCGTCAACGCCAAGGGAAGCGAGGTAGTCGAGGCGCGCGGTGATGCCGTTGAGGTCGCCGACGCCGTCGGGTGAGCCTTGGGGGCCTGAGGTGTCTTGAAAGCTGCGGGGATAGACCTGGTAGATGACTCCGGTCTGCCACCATTGCGTCGCCGGAAACTGCGTATCGGGCATGGGATTTGGATGCTCGCGGAGATGAGACGGCGAGGTCCTAGGACCGCGCCGTCACGTTACGTTTGGCTATCAACGAAAGAGCTTCAGGTCGATGGAATCGCCCATGGCTTTGTAGCCTGCATCGCCGGGATGGAGGTGGTCGCCGGAGTCGGCAAAGGGGAGGAAGACGCCGGGATTGGCGGGGTCGCGGGTTACCTGGTCGAAGTCGATGACGCCATCGAAGGCACCGCCGTGACGGATGAACTCGTTGACGGCCTGGCGGACGGCCTCGCCGGCGGGCGACTGGTAACCAGCGCCGACGTAGGGCGTCAGCGTGGCGCCGAAGACCTTGATGCCATGCTCGTGGGCGCGCTCGATGAGCTGCTTGTAGGCCTGGATCAGCGTCTCGGTCGTGACCGGGTCGCGTGGGCTCTTGAGGTCGAAGGAGTGGCCGATGTCGTTGATGGCTTCCATGACGACGACGTACTTCACGCCGGGTTGAGCGATGACGTCGCGGTCGAAGCGCGAGAGCGCGCTGGGGCCGGTGGTGTCATAGAGCACGCGGTTGCCGCCGATGCCCTGATTGAGCACGGCGAGATTGCGGGTCGCGGGGTTCGCCTGCAGACGCCTGGCGAGGGTGTCGGGCCAGCGATGGTCCGTGTCCATGGTGCTGTGTGCGCCGTCGGTGATGCTGTCGCCGAGGGTGACGATGGCCGCGGCGTTGGCGGGAGCATCCACCAGAAGGCCCTTGAGAAAGAGCCAGGAGGTGTAGGTCTTGGGCTCGGTGAGCGTGGGCGCGGTGACGCTGTTGCCGGGGACGCGGAAGTTCGTCTCGTAGGCGGCGGGGTGCAGCGTGTAGCCCTCGATGGGTTGCGCGGGGAGGAAGAGACTGACGGCAAGGTGGGTGAGCGGGGCGGCCTTGACGGAGATGGGGTCGCTGACGGCGAGGGCGCCGGCGGGAATGCTGATGGAGGCCTGGCCGCCGAAGGTGACGGGCATGGCGGTGGAGGTGAGCGCGCCGCCAGGGCCGACGTTGGCGAGCGTGGCGGCATTGATGGTGAGCGCGGACGCGCCGAACTCATTGGTGAGCACGACGCGGAAGCTGGAACCGCCGAGGGAGATGGGAACGATCTCGCGCAGGGTGACGCCGTCGGGGGTTTGCGAGTCGAATTTGCCCCCGTTGTTGGGAGCGAGCATGGGCGAGGCGGCCCAGGTTCCTACCCAGTGCGGGGAGGGCGGCGTGGCGGCGGAGGCAGTAAGGGCCAAAGCGAGCGCGGGCACAGCCAGCGCGGCAAAGCGGGCGACGCGAGTCTTGAGCATGGAAGCCATGATGCCGTTCCTGATGGAGGTTTGGCAACGCAGCATGCGTTTGCTGTGGAACGTTCGAAAGACCTCCAGCGGCTGCTGGCCCGATGGGGCGTGGCTTGCACTGCCCTGTTTGTGGTTTTCTTGTCCTTATGCCGCGAAGCTTTACCGACGTTGCGTGCGAGCCCATCGGCAAGATGCCGGACCGGTCGCGCGTGGAGCTATACCTGTTGCGCAACGAACATCTCACGCTGCACCTCTCGACCTACGGAGCGCGCGTGATGGCGCTGGAGACGCGAGACCGCGCGGGCGCCATGGGCAATGTGGTGCTGGGCTACACGACGCTGGCGCCGTACCTGACGCAGAAGAACTTCTACTTCGGGGCCATCGTGGGGCGGGTTGCGAACCGGATTGCGCGGGGGCGCTTTACGCTGGAGGGCCGCGAATATCATCTGCCGATCAACAACGGCGTGAACACGCTGCATGGCGGGCCGGGAGGGTTCGATACGCGCAACTGGGAGCCGCACACGATCGAGAACGGCGTGCGGTTCACGTACTACAGCGAGGACGGCGAAGAGGGGTTTCCGGGCGAGTTGCACGCGAGCGTGAGCTATGTGCTCGAGGGCAACACAGTGTGGCTGGAGACGCGGGCGACGACCGATGCGCCGACGATTGTGAGCCTGGCGAACCATGCTTATTTCAACCTGGCGGGCGAGGGCTCGGCGAGTGTACTGGACCATGAGCTGACGCTGGAAGCCGATGTGTTTACGCCGCTGGATGCGATGCAGATTCCTACCGGGGAGCTGCGCAGCGTGGAGGGCACGCCGTTCGACTTCCGTGAGCCGCGACGGGTGGGCGAGCGGATTGGGGTGCAGGACGAGCAGATCACGCTGGGTGCGGGGTACGACCACAACTTTGTCGTGCGCGGGGAAGCTGGATCGTTGCGGCCGGTAGCCATGGTGACCGAGCCGGCGACGGGGCGCAGGCTGGAGGTGGCTTCGACCGAGCCGGGGGTGCAGTTTTACAGCGGCAATTTTTTGGATGGGAGCGTGAGTGGACCTTCGGGGAGACCGTACGTGCGGCGCAGCGGGCTATGCCTGGAGACGCAGGGCTTCCCGGATGCGGTGAACCACCCGGAGTTCCCGAGCGTGGTGCTGCGACCGGGCGAGGTGTACTCCAGCGTGACGACCTGGACGTTCAGCGCGGGGTGAGGGGTTGAGATTTCCTAGTGGGCCGTCGAAAGCAGCTGGAGCTGTTGCACCTGATCGGGGTCCATCTCCTTGCGGAGGGCCTGGGCGAGTTGGGATTTTTCCTTCTCGAGGTCGGCGCGGGCCTGGGCTACGCGATCGATGGCGGCGAAGACCTTGGTCTGGTCCGCACCCTTGGGGGAGATCGCGCTCAGGGTCGCTTCTTCCCGCTGCAGGTTGGTGAAGAGGGTCTGCAGAGTGGAACGGTTGGCCTCGAAGACGGCATCCATGCGGTGCTGCTGCTCGGGGCGGAGATGGAGGGCGCGGGCCATGGAGCTGTCGTTCCAGAAGCGGCCGGGGATTGCTGCCTGCGAGCCGCTGCGGATGGACGGCATTTGACCGACGCCGCCGTTGCCGCGGAAGCCTGGACCACCGCCAACGCCGGACATGGCTGGGCTGCCGCCATGCTCTCCACCCATCTGGCCGCCCTGCTGCATGCCTGGCGCGGCGCCACCACCAGGCCCGCCGCCGCCCGGATGCTGGGCCGCGGCCAGCGGCGCGAGCGCTGCCGGCGCCAGGCAAAGTGCGAGGCACAGCATGGCCCGGTGTACAGAACGGATTGAGAAGCAAAGCGTCACGGTTGTCCTTCAGTCTAGAACCACTCGTATCTGGCCCAAAAAACTTTTCTTCAGCGAGGTCGCGAACTCGTCGTTGTCCTGGTCCGCGTACTCGTACAGCGCGTGGCCGAGCCGGCCACGATTAGTCCTGCGCGGGCGCGCCGGCATGGTTGCGGCTGCGGGTTCGCGACGGGGAGGCATCGGCCCCGGCGGAGACACTCAGGCCGTAGGCGGCAAGCTTGGCCTGCGAGGCGTCGAGCTCGTGGTCGATGGCGGCCAGCATCTGGTTGTCGGCGTCGATCTGGCGCTGGCGGCTGAGATCGTCGGAGGAGACGTGCGTTGGGGTCGCCACCGAGGGCCTGGAAGTCGCACTCGTCGCCGGGGTCGCAGCGTCGGCAGTTTCGGTCGCGGAGGAGTGATGCTGGCCCGGCTGCGTGTCCGACTGCCGGTTGCTGAAGTGCATGGGTACGGCCAGCATTACGGCGACAACAGCGGCAGTGGCGGCGAGCCAGCCGTGACGACGGAGCCAGCTGGGAGACGCGGTGGCGCGGCCGAAGCTTTCTTCGCGCAGAGGCAGGGTGGCGGAGCGGCGCTCGCTCCAGGCCAGCGACACCTTGCGAAAGCTGGCGAGCGGTTCGGCGATGGCGTTCCTGCGGGTGCTGCACTCTTCGCACGTGGCGAGGTGCGCCAAGGCTGTGGGCGAGGGATCGCCCATCACGACCTCGTCCAGCTCGAACTCGCTCAGGTGCGGCATGGCGATGGGATTCTGCTCGGGGGCTGCAGGACTCATTGTGCTGTTCCTCCTCCCGGGGCCGGCCTGGCAGACGCCTGGGGTCCGGCCTGGGCGCGAACCGCTTTCAAGGCGCGATGGAGGTGGGTCTTCACGGTGTTGATGGGCATGTGGATGGATTCGGCGATCTCGGCCAGGCTCATGTCCTCGGCGAAGCGCATGAGGAAGATGGAGCGCTGGTTGGGCGAGAGGTTTTGGAGCGCGGCCTGGACCTGCATGGTCTGCTCGCGGGCCAGAACGCGGGCCTCGGGCGAGCTTTCGTGGCTGGGCAGGAAGTTGGCGGCCTCGGTGACGTCGATGGCGGTGGCGCGAGCCTGACGCCAGAAACGGAATTTCTGGAGGCGCTGCTGGTCGCGGACGAGGTTGAGCGCGATGCCGGTGAGCCAGGTGTTCACGGAGCAGTCGCCGCGGAAGTTCGCGCGACCGTTGTAGGCCTTGACGAAGCAATCCTGCACGATGGACTCGGCCAGGTCGGGATCGCCGATCGAAAACGACACGAAGCGAAGCAGGCGCGGCCGGTAGGTGCGTACCAGGGCGTCGATGTCGTCCAACTCGGTGACGGTCTTGATACCGCTATTGGCGGGCGCGTCTACGGTTGTCATCGTGGCTTCGAGGGCGAGCTGCATACCTTCCAAGACGAGCCGGGAAGAGTTTCGAGGTTACACCGGGACAGGCAATTTTGCGCCGCTGCCAAGCGGGGACGCAACTTCGTGTGCGATTTCGGGTCTCGAGGCGACTCCGGGAGACGGCGTCGTCGCAGGTCGCTGCTACGCTTGGGCCTTCTTGGCGCGACGGATCTCTTCGGCCGTCTCGGGATCCTTCTGGACGAGGTACTCGTCAATGAGCACGGCGACGAGCGCGGCGGTGGGGACGGCGACCATGGCGCCGACGACCCCGGCGAGCTTGGCGCCGGCCAGCAGCGCGATGATGACGCTGAGGCCCATGAGATTGACGCTGGTGCGCATGATTCTTGGGGTGAGAAATCCGTTCTCGACCTGGAGATAAATCGCGTAGAAGATGAGCACCCCGGCCATCTTGGCCCAGGAATCCAGAGCCGCGACCCCGGCGGCGAGGAGGATGGTGATGACGCCTCCGGCTACAGGAATGAGGTTGAACGCGCCCATAAGGACGCCCAGCAGGAAGAAGTAGCGCACGTGGAGGGCGGCGAAGACGATGGTGCTGGTGACGCCGAGAGTAAGCATGAGCGCGCCCTGGCCGAGCAGCCATTTGCTCATGCGGGTTTCGGCGACGAGCAGGGTGCGGGCGAGACGATCGCGAGTGTCCGTGGGGAAGAACGAGAGGAAGTAGTAGTAGGCGAACTCGCCTTCCAGCATGAAGTAGATGCAGAGGATGAGCGCGGTGATGAGGTCGAGGACGCGGCCGATCCAGACAGGCATGGAGTTGAGCACAAAGCTGGCGAAGGAGGTGGCGGCGTTCTCGACCTTCTCGGCGATGCGGTCGACGCCGAGCTTGTCGGCCATGGGAATGTGGTGGAGCTTGGCGACGATGCCGGGGACGCGGCCGGGGAGATCCTCGGAGAAGTGCTTGACGTCGTGCAGGACGGGCGGCATGGCGAAGGTGAGGAGCAGCGCGACGGCCAGCGCGGCGGAGACCGCCAGCGACACGACGGCGATGCCTCGCGAGGGGCTCCAGCCACGGAAGGAAAGGCGCATGACGCGCTCGACGACGGGCATGAGCACGACGGCGAAGAGGGCGCTGACGTAGACCAGCTCCAGCACCTGGCGCAGCTGCCAGGCGAGGGCCAGCGCGAGCGCGACGGCGAAGGTAAAGAGGATGTAGCCGCGGACGCGGCGGCTTTGGCGCTGGTCGACCGCGGTTTCTGCCGCGGTGGTTTCAGCAGCATGCGTGGTTTCAGCGGCCAGGTGCGATGCGGGATCGGCGGGGGTTTGGGAGGACAGCGGGCACACTCCTCAGTTGCGGGCTTCGACGCGGAGCTCGTGGTCGGCGTCTCTATTGTGATGCAAACAGTGGGCCTGCGAGAGGACGAATCCTCCCGCGCCGTTGCGGAACAAAATGTCCGCGCGAGTGGTGGGTTGCGAGCGTGGAGCTACGCCTCGAGACAGGAGCTAGCCGAGGGCGGCCAGGACGTCCTCGAGGGTCTGCTGGGCGGTGCGGCCGGTGGTCGGGACGCGGAAGCTGGACACGCGCTCGTAATGGCGCTGGCGGCGGGCGAAGCGTTCAGCGGCGAGGGTCCTGTCGGCCAGGTTGGGGCGCTCGGTGGCGTTGGGCTGGCGCAAGCAGCGGTCGAGGAGTTCCTCGAAGGGAGCTTCAAGGTAGATGACGGCGGTGCGGGGGCTCTGCTCCAGCAGGAGACGGTTGCCGAGTTCCTCGGGCACGCCGCCGCCGAGGGCGATCACGGTGCGCTTGCGGCCCAGGGTCGAGGCCAGCGCGGTGGCTTCGAGGCGGCGGAAGTGGGCTTCGCCCAGCTGTGCGAAGAGGTTCGGGACGCTCTCCCCGGTGCGGCGCTCGATCTCGTGGTCGAGATCGAGGAAGGTCCAGCCGAGGCGCGCGGCCAGCAGCGCGCCGATGGTGGTCTTGCCGGAGCCCATGAAGCCGGTCAGGACGAGGCGGTCGCAACCCGCGGGGGCGGGAGTGCGAGAAGCGCTCATGGGCTGGGGGCTGGCGGTATCTTCCATCTGGCTTTCCAAGTTCCCTGGGGTTTCCACTTCGATCAGGATTGCTGATGCCATTGTCGTCTCCCTGGTTGGGGCCGGTCACGTTCCGGCGGGATTTTGGGGCAAAAAGCAAAACCGCAACCTTTTCAGGCTGCGGCTCGGGGGATTTCTGGATGCTGGCTTCGGTGTTACGGAAGCATGCAAGACCGCCCGGCCGCTGGTCGGTAGGACCACCAGTAGCTAAATCGCGCGGAAGTGCGGAGATCGATCATCGAAGACAGAGCCTACTCCGGCGACGGGCAGCGTTGCAAGCGGAAACTGCCATGGTGTTGAAGATCGGCTGCGCTAATGCAAGGACGGCGAAGCCCTGGGGCCTCGCCGTCTTTCGTTGCGTGCTGGTTTGCGAGGTGCTATTCGATGGCCAGGCCGTCGTCGAGATCGCCTTCGGGCTTTTCCTTCTCGAGTTTGCTGGCGATGTTGGACCAGACGGAATCGTCGGGGTCGGCCTCTTCTTCAGCCTCGAAGAGGCCTTTGGCGGCCTCGGCGATGGCTTCGAGGTCGCGGACCAGGGCGGCTGCATCGGGATGGGTCGTGAAGAAGACCTGCAGACGGGGATCGTCCGCGAGCGTGCCCTCGGAGGAGGACATGAGCTCGGGGAGGAGATCCGAGAACTCGGTGGTGGTCATGGTGTCGAAGTTCAAGGTGGAGAGGTCGGTCACTGCATGACCTCCTTCGCCCCTTCGGCAGCGGTGGGGCGAAGCTGTTCCGGCTGGCGAAGCAGTTCGCGCAACTTGAGGCGCGCTTTGTGGAGCTGGGACTTGGAGTTTCCAGTGGAGCATTCGAGCATGGCAGCAATCTCATTGTGCTCGAAACCTTCGACATCGTGCAGCACAAACACCATGCGATAGCCGGGAGGCAGGGCAGCGACGGCACGCTCCAGCGTGACGCGGTCGACGGAGCCGGCAAGTTGCGGATCGCGAGCGCCGAAGTCGCGCTTGGGGGCATCATCCTCGCTGGGATTGATGGTCTCCTCGAGCGAGACGAGCTGCAGGCCCTTCTTGCGGAGGTGCATGAGGACGAGGTTGACCGTGAGACGGTGCAGCCAGGTGGAGAATGCGCTCTCGCCGCGGAAGCTGCCGAGCTTGCGATAGAGGTGGAGGAACGCCTCCTGCGTCATGTCTTCGGCTTCAGAGACGTTGCCGAGCATGCGCAGGCAGAGGGTATAGACGCGCCGCTTGTGCAGGGCGTAGAGCTTGGAGAACGAGTCTGCGTCGCCCGCTTTCGCGCGCTCAATAGCTTCGGCCTCTCCGGCGATCGGTGGGTTGCGTTTAAACAACCCGGGAGTGGGTTTTGTCTGCATCGTTGATGTTTCCTGAGCTTGCATGTGCAGCGGTCCGTGGGAGCCCAGTATCGCTCGAACCAGCAAAGTGCCTGTCCTGAGCCTAACGCACCGGTTCTCCAAAAGGTTTCAGTGGGGTTGGAAGCCGAGGAGGCTATTGGGGTTGTACGGGATTGGCTGTGGGGATCGGGACAGTCGCGCCCGAGTCCTTAGACTCCGGCCGTGGTCGTTTGGGTTCGTTCGGCCCTGACTCAGGCACCCACAAACCTCGCATAGAGCGACCTGGCCAGCCCTGGATCGGTGGTGCCCTGGATGAGGGCGCGGCCATCGGGGAAGACGGTGAGAGTGTGCGGGGGACGATCGAAGCGGAGCAGATGGCCGTTGGTGCGGACGGTTCCCGATGCAGCGAGCTTCTTTGCAAGTACGTGGAGGTCGACGGGGCGCTGGTGCTCGTGGATCTGGACGGAGTTGCGACCGCAGAGGGTGATGGTGGGACGGCCCTCGCCGGCGAGGTGCCGGAAGATGCGCTGGCCGCAGACCTCGCAGCCGGGACGGGGAGCGGTGGCAGACAACTCCGAGTGCGCCTGGCGGCCGTCGGCGGCGTTGGTCCAGAGCTCATAGCCGACGAGGGTGCGGCGCATGAGCTGCGGCTGGCCGCTGAGAAACTTGAGGGCCTCGGCGACCTGGATGGACGCGGCGAGATTGACTGCAGGCGAGAGGATGCCGGCGGTGTCGCAGGTCTCTACAGGGCCGGTGGGGGGTTCGGGGAAGAGGCAGGCTAGGCAAGCTGTGGGGGTGTAGGGCCAAGGGTCAAGGGCCAAGGGCCAAGGGAGTGGCGGGTGAGCGTTCGGGGCCTTGGGATCGGGAGACCCCTGCTCGCCTAGCGGCGTGCCTTCTTGACCCTTGGCCCTTGACCCTTGACCCTGCTTTTCCCCGCTCTGGCGCGGAAGGATATTCATTCCGGCGGCGTAGGCTCCGACGGCGGCGGCGTAGATCCAGGGCTTGCCGTCGCGGACGCAGAGGTCGTTGATGAGGTAGCGGGTCTCGTAGTTGTCGGTGCAGTCGAGGACGAGGTGGGCGGGGCCGAGGAGGGCTTCGGCGTTGTCGGGAGTCAGGTCGGCGACGTGGGCGGCGACGGTGACGCTGGAGTTGACGCGGAGGAGGTGCCTACGGGCGGCCTCGGCCTTGGGGAGCGATTGTCGAGCGTCCTCCTCGTCGTAGAGGATCTGGCGTTGGAGGTTGGAGGGCTCGACGAAGTCGCGGTCGATGAGTGAGAGGCGACCGACGCCCGCGCGGGCGAGCAAGGTGGCGGTTACCGCCCCGGTGGCGCCGACGCCAACGATGGCGACATGGCGCAGTCCGAGCTGGCGCTGGCCTTCGAGACCCATGCCTGGAAACAGAATCTGGCGGGAATATCGTTCTGCCAGTGCACCGTCGTCCGCAGATTGAATAGACTGATTCGGTTGGCTTAAAGCGCCGGCGACCGTGGTTCCCGCCGGGCTGTCTGGCCTTGCGGGAGGGCCGCTGCGCGACGAATTACCGGGCTCCGGGTTGTGAGCAGAAGCGGACAACGGGAAAACTACCTCTCAAAAAGTATAGGCTTCGGGCCGGTTTCGGCCTCCAGCGAACCCCGCGCCCATGGATTGCATCTCTACGGGAAATCAGAGGTTTCACTCCAGCCGGTTTCTCCACGGTATGTCGGAGACAGATGTCGCGGGTCGTCTCTTGATCTGCGGCCGGACAAGGCGAGCGGGAAATATTGGCGCAAAGGAATCGGCAGTGACGGGTCCGGCAGGAGAAAACCGGCGCAGGATGGGCTGGCGGCAGCCGTTCGCGGGCTTTCCGGCGGTGGGCCGGCGCGGCGGGGGCTGGCCTCGGTCGCTGGCGGCGGCGATGCTGGCCGTCGGCCTGAGCGTCCCTTCGCTGCTCGCGCAGGTGGCTGCGCCCTCGACGGCCCCTGTCACGACGAGCATGAGCGGGCAGGCTGCGAGTTCGCCTGCACTTTCGAACGGAGCGGCCAGCGCGGCTCAGGCGACTCCGGCAGCTCAAGCCGCGGCTCCCGCGACTTCCCCGACAGCGCCGAAGGGCGCTCCAGCGACTTCTCCTGAGGCGTTGCCCGGGCCCAATTCGCAAGCCGCTCCGGCAAGTGCGGCGGCGCAGGCTCCGGTGGTCACGAATCCCCTGCCAGAGCTAAGCACCAGCCTGTGGTCGAAGAAGGGTGTGATGGTGAAGGCCGTGCAGTTCAGCGGCGTCACGTTCGCGGCTGGCGATCCACTGCCCGACCGGATGACGCAGAAGGCTGGGCAGCCGCTCGATCCGGAGAAGGTGCGCGCCGACCTGCGACGGCTGTTCGCCAGTGGGCGCTATCGCGACCTGAGCGTGAATGCCGAGCCCAACGGCGATGGGATGACGCTGATCTTTACCGGCACGCCGCGCTACTACGTGGGGCGGGTGACGATCCTGGGTGTTCCCAACGACCGGCTGTCGTCGCTGTTCGAGTTCGCGACCAAGCTCGAGCCGGGGACACCATACACGGAGTCGGAGATTCCGGCTGCCGTCCAGGGCATCACCGAGTCGCTGAAGCAGAACGGCTACTACCAGGCGACGGTGACGCCGACCACCACCAGCGATGTGGGCGAGCAGGTAAATGCGACGTTCCAGGTGAAGCTGGGACCGCAGGCACGGGTGGGCGATGTGGTTGTGGACGGCAGCGATGCGGGGATTACGGAGGACGAGTTCCGAAAGAAGGGCGAGCTGAACTGCTCGCGTCTGACCAAGGTCTTCGAGCGGCACTGCGTGCCCAAGGTGACGCGGGATACGACCAGCAATGCGCTGGCCGGCGTTCGAAAGTATTACCAGAAAGAGGAGCGGCTGGAGGGCACGATCAGCCTGGAGGATTCGACCTACGCGGCGCAGCGCAAGCAGTTGGACTACAAGTTCCAGGCCCACCAGGGGCCGCTGGTGAAGGTCGAGGTGCGTGGGGTGAAGCTGCCGCGCTCGCGCGTGAAGCTGCTGGTGCCCATCTACGAAGAGGGAGCGGTCGATATCGACCTGCTCAACGAGGGCGCGTTCAACATCCGCGACTACCTGCAGCAGAAGGGTTACTTCGATGTGCAGGACTCGGTGCAGATCACGGGGCGCGACACGCCGCTGGTCACTGTGCTGTATGACGTGAAGACGGGCCTGCAGCATCGCGTGACGGACGTGACGGTGAAGGGCAACAAGTACTTTGATACGGAGCTGATCGAGGAGTCGCTGCGGGTGAAGAAGCGTGATGCGTACCAGCCCTCGGGGCGGTACTCCACGCAGCTGGTGAACGCAGACGCGACCACGATCGAGGCGCTGTACCGCGCGAATGGCTTCACGCACGTCAAGGTGACCTCGAGCGTGGAGGACATCGATAAGAACGCGGGCGGGCAGACGCTGAAGAAGCCGGAGATCAAGGTGCACTTCACTGTGGTGGAGGGTGCGCAACAGAAGTTCGGTTCGGTCGCGCTGGCAGGAGTCGATGCCACGCGTCAGGACGTGGTGAAGAAGCTGCTGAGCGCGGAGACCGGGCAGCCGTTCTCGCTGGTGACGCTCTCGCAGGATCGCGATGCGGTGCTGAGCTACTACGTCTCGCATGGCTTCGACCACGCGCGCATCGAGCTCGTCCAGACGGTGGAATCGGGCGATGCGGCGCGCACGGACGTGGTCTTCAACGTGCATGAAGGCCGCATGGTGGCGATCGAACAGGTGCTGCTTTCGGGCGTGGTGCACACCAAGCAGAAGCTGGTGGACAAGCAGCTGAAGGTGCATGCGGGCGACCCGCTGAACCAGAGCGCGTTGCTGGATACGCAGCGGAACCTCTACAACCTCGCGCTGTTCAGCGAGGTGAATGCCGCGGTGCAGAACCCTACCGGGCAGGCTCCCGCGAAGAACGTGATTGTGCAGCTGACCGAAGCCAAGCGCTGGGACGTGACCTATGGCTTCGGCTTCGAGGCGCAGACCGGAACGCCGAGCGTAGGCCCGGGACAGGTGAAGGGCAACACGGCCGCGCAGAATGGACAGGCAGGCGTTAGCCCACGGGTTTCGCTGGATGTTTCGCGCATCAACCTGCGCGGGACGACGCAGTCGCTGACGCTGCATACCACCTATGGCCTGCTGGAGCGCGTGGCGACGTTGACGTACAACGTGCCGCAGTTCCTCGGCAAGCCGAACCTGACGGCGTCGGTCTCGGGTGGGTACTCGAACGTGCAGAACATCACCACGTTCCAGGCGTCCACGCTGCAGGGCGACTTCCGTGTGGCGCAGAAGGTGAAGCGCGCGGACAACCTCATCTACGACTTCCTGTATCGCCGGATTTCGGTCAACTCGGATTCGCTGGAGATTACGCCGAACCTGGTGCCGCAGCTGTCGGAGCCGGTGACGGTGGGAGGCCCCGGGATTACGTTCTTCCACGACACGCGCGATCCTTCGCCGCTGGATGCGCAGCATGGGCAGTACTTCAGCGCACAGGAGTTCCTCTCGTACTCTACCTTCGGCGCGCAGTCTAACTTCAGCCGGACAGATTTCTCGCACTCGAGCTACTACACGTTCGGCAAGCGGCGGAAGTATACGTTCGCGCGCAACCTGCGGGTGGGCTTCGAGAACTTCTATGGCGGCTCCAGCGGCGTGAGCGATCTGGCCACGATTGGCGCCATTGCGAACTGCGCGGGTGGACTGCTGTACACCAACGCGACCTGCAATCCGATCCCGCTGCCGGAGCGCCTGTATGCGGGTGGCGCAAACTCGCATCGAGGCTTCGGCATCAACGATGCAGGACCGCGCGATTTGACCACGGGCTACCCTGTCGGCGGCTCAGGCGCGGTGGTGAACACGTTTGAGCTGCGGATGCCGCCGCCGGTGCTGCCCCTGGTGGGCGACAGCATCTCCTTCGTGTTCTTCCATGACATGGGTAATGTCTTCCGCTATCCGACGGACATGTTTTCGAGCATCAAGAACTTCAGCCAGCCGAACAAGAAGGCCTGCGAGAACGTGAGCGTCCCCGCGGGCACGACCGATGTGAGCACGCTGACCGGCACATGCAACTTCAACTATTACTCCCATGCGATCGGCATGGGTGCGCGGTACAAGACGCCTGTGGGACCGATCCGCGTCGACTTCAGCTATAACCTGAACCCGCCGACGTATCCGGTGTACGACGACTACACCGGCAGGGCTCCTTACGTGGGCCAGGCCAGCCACTTCAACTTCTTCTTCGGCATTGGACAGACTTTCTAAACGATGACACGGCGCAGCCAACACGGTGGAGCAAGGACAGCGATGACGCTCGCGGCGTTGTGCCTGTGTGCGGGGTTGCTGCGGGGCCAGGCCGCGCCATCGAAGAGCAAAACTCCGCCTGTGGCCGCGGCGACTCCTGCTCCGTCGCCGCAGGCTGTGGACGCACCGAGCGCTGCAGGGACGCCTGTCGATCGCATCGACGCCATCGTCAATGGAGACCTGATCCTGGACAGCGATGTGGACCAGGAGCTTCGGCTGGAGGCGCTGGAGCCTTACGACAACCCTACGCGTGAGGGTTCGCGCGATGAGGCTATCAACCGGCTGATCAACCGTGACCTGATCCTGCAGCAGGTGAAGCTGCAGAACGATGATGCGATCCCCGCCGACGAGGTGGAGAAGGAACTGGACGGGCTGCGAAAGAACATCCCGGCGTGCAAGCGCTACGATTGCGCGACCAAGGCTGGGTGGGACAAGTTCCTCGCGGACAACGGCTTTACCGAGGAATCCTTGCAGGCGCTGTGGGCACAGCGGATGCAGGTGCTGGACTACATCGAGCAGCGCTTCAAGATGGGCATCCGCATCATGCCGCAGGAGATCCAGGACTACTACACGAAGACCATGCTGCCGGAGTATGCGGCGCAGCATGTTGCGGCTCCGAAGCTGGACACGCTGTCCGAGCGCATCCAGGAGGTGCTGCTGGCGCAGCGCGTGTCGGCGCTGCTGGATGACTGGCTGAAGAGCCTGCGCGCGCAGGGCTCTGTGGTGGTGCTGCATCCCGGGGAGGCGGCGCCATGAGCGACTTCGATCCGAACAGCCCCGAGAGTAAGGACCCCAAGCCGCACGAGACGCTGCGCGAGCACCTGCACGAAGTTCACGAGCATTTGCACGAGGCCGGCGAGCACCTGAAGGACAAAGGCGAGCACCTGAAGGAGCAGGTCCACGAAAAGCTGAAGGAAGGCCGTGAACGGTATGAGGAGATTCCTCCGGCGAAGCGGCGCAGCTTCTGGCGCAGGGTAGGCTATGTGTCCGCGTCGTTGCTGGCGCTGCTGCTGATGATGGTGGGCGCGGCGACCTGGTACACGGGGACGGATGACTTCCAGCGCCGCGTGGGCCAGGAAGTGAAGCAGGTTCTCGAAGAGTCGACGGGGGGGCGGGTCGATGTCGGGCACATCGGCTTCAGCCTGTGGCATCTTGCGATCGAGGTGGATGGGCTGATCATCCACGGCACCGAGCCTGCGGGCCAGATGCCGTACCTCTCGGCGGACAAGATCTTCCTGCGGTTGCGCATCAACACATTCGTCTCGCACACGGTGGGCAAGGGAGCGCAGTCGCACATCGGGCTCAACTTCCTGCGGGTGGAACAGCCGCATGTTCACCTGATCGTGAGCAAGGACGGCACGACGAACCAGCCGACGCCGAAGCATCCCACGCCGAGCAATGAGCCGGTGCAGAACACGCTGCTGGACCTGCAGGCGGGCGAGGTGCAGTTGGCCAATGGCCTGGCGGTGATCAACGACAAGGCGATTCCCTTCGAGATGGAGGCGCGCGACCTCGCGGCCGAGGTGCACTACATCGCGAAGACCGACCACTACGGCGCCACGGTGGACCTCAACGACCTGCGGACGAAGATCAGCAAGCAGCCCGAGGTGCAGTCGCAGCTGCACCTCAACGCGGAACTTGGCCGCGATATGTTCGCGTTGAATAAGGTGGACTTCACGACGGCGCGCAGCACGCATATGAGCGGCAACATGTTTCTGCGGAACTTTGCGAAGCCGATATGGCAGGCGAGCGTGGAGGGCGACATCGACCTGAAGCAGCTGGGGCTGCTGGCAGGCATCGAGGGCTTCAGCGCGGGCACGGTGGAGCTGGATGTCAATGGGCACTCGTGCAATGTGTCGCCGCAGGAGGCGCAGCAGAAGCCTCACTTCTGGCAGCGCAACCGCAAGACGCCATCACCTTCGGCGAAGGTGTTGCCGCCAAGCCCGGACTGCCAGAAGGGCTACCTGCTGGTGGGCAGCGTCAAGGCGCATCGCGTGGCCTATCGCATTCCCGAGGTGCGCTTCCACGATGTGGACGCAGTCGCGAAGCTGAATGTCACGCCGGCGGAGCTGCTGTTCACCTCGATCACGTCGACGCTGCCTGGCGGTGGACGCATCTCGGGCGACATGAAGATCGAGAACTGGTTGGGCGAGGTGCCACCGGATTCGCCGGTGGCCTCGGCAACGACCGTCGCGAGCGAGAAGGTCGCGAACAACGCCGCCAAGAGCATTGGCGCGAAGGCGCCGGTCGAGCACGAGAAGGCCGTGAAGCCGAAGGATGTCTTGCCCAAGACCGCGGCGGCTACGGATGCTCCCATCACGGGCACGCACACCTACATCACGGTGAAGGTGCAGGGCATCTCGCTGCGCACGATCATGGACATGACGGCTCCGGAGCACTACGGCGACCTTGGACTCGATACCTCCATCTCGGGTCCGGTCGAAGTGGAGTGGGGCGGACCAGCGACGGACGTCTCGGAGACGGTGAAGGTGGATGCGAGCCTGGACTTTATCCCGACGGGCAAGCAGACGAAGGGCAAGCAGAACATTCCGGTGAGCGGGCATGTGCTGGGCCACTACGACGGCGCGAACGAGACAGTGAAGATCACGTCGATCAACCTGCAGACACCGGCGACGGCGCTGCAGGCGAGCGGCGTGCTGGGCGTCAACAAGGGCGATCCGCTGACGCAGCTGGCGCTGAACCTGCAGGCGCACGACCTCGCGGAGTTCGATTCGGTGCTGCAGACGCTGGGCTTTGAGAACAATGGCAAGCGCGGGAGTGCGGCGATCCCGGTGACGCTGCATGGGTCGCTGGCGTTCAACGGCACGGCGCATGGAGCGGTGAAGAACCTCGATGTGAAGGGACACCTGAACGCGGATAACTTCGAGGCACATCTGGGCACGACAGCGGACGTACACATCGACTCGGTGGTCGCGGACGCGGAGTACTCGCCTGACTCAGGGCTTGCGGTCGGCTCGTCGACGATCAAGCGTGGTACGGCGGTGCTCGATGTTGCGGGAACGTATCGGCCGCGCAAGGTGGTGTCGCGGCGTGGCGCGGTGAACTATGTGTGGGACGAGGGTGGCGAGATCAGCGCCAACCTGAAGCTGGACACTGCGCAAGCCGCGGACCTGCTCGACATCGCGGGACAGAAGAGCAAGGTGCCGCTGACGGGAACGGTGGCGCTGAACGCTCATGTGGCGGGTACCGTGAAGTCTCTCTCCGGCGGGGGTGAGCTGACGCTGAAGAATGGTGCGGCCTATGGAGAGCAGTACCAGACGCTGGACGTTGCGTTCAACATGCAGGGGCCGCAGATCAATGCATCGAAGCTGCTGGTGCAGGCGTATGACATGGCGATCACGGGTTCCGGCAGCTACAACTACGAGACCAAGCACATCGTCGCGCAGATTGCCGGCAACAACCTGCAGCTGGCGAAGCTGCAGCAGGTTCGCGACGCAGGTGCCGAGGGAACGCTGACCATCGCGGCGGACGCCAACGGCACGCTGGAGGAGCCGAACCTGCATGCGAAGCTGGGCCTTGCGAAGATTGTGTACCAGGGCAAGGCTCTGGGCGATGTGACTGCGACGGCGTACAGCACGAAGAACATCGTTTCCTACGATGTGCACTCGAATGCGCTGGGCGCGCAGCTGGTGGCCGACGGCCAGACCGCGCTGACGGGGAACTTCGAGACGAATGCGAAACTAACAATTGCGGACTTCGACCTGGCCAACGCGATTGCGATGTTCGCTCCGGGAAGCGTGAAGGCTACGTCAAAGATCAGTGGCACGGTGACGGTGACGGGACCCGCGGCGCAGCCGAAGCAGCTGGCAGGCAATGCGGAGCTGAATCTTGCGAACCTGAATCTGCAGGGCATCAATCTGAAGACTGCGGAGCCGCTACGGGCTTCGCTGCGCAATGGCTCGCTGTCGATCGACCAGCTGCACATCACGGGGCAGGACACGGACATGCGCGCCGGCGGATCGGCGGTGCTGTTCGGCGATCCCGACCCCAAGGGCGGGACGCTGAGCATCAACGCGGGCGGCAGCGTGAACATGGGTCTGGCGCACGTCTTCGATCCGGACCTGATTACGAATGGCAAGGTGATCTTCAATGTGGCCGCGAGCGGACGGATGAAGGATCCGCAGCTCAACGGCAAGGTGCAGTTCCAGAACGTCAACCTCGCGATCGACGGCGTTCCCAACGGCTTGAGTTCGATGAACGGCACGCTGGTGTTCAACGAGAACCGGCTTGACGTGCAGTCCCTGACCGGCCGCTCGGGTGGCGGGGAGCTGAAGATTGGCGGCTCGATCTACTACCAGAAGGGACTGGTGGCGGATCTGACGGCGACTGGCGAGAACGTCCGCGTGCGCTACAACGGGTTGAGCGCTACGGCCAACTCCAGCTTCCGGCTGCAGGGTGGGCCGCAGTCGCTGCTGTTCTCGGGCAGCGTGCTGATTACGCGGTTCAACGTGGGGCCGGATGTGGACTTTGCGGGCTTTGCGGGGGCAGGTGGGGTGTCGCTGCCACCGGACCCGACGTCGGCTGCGAACAAAGTGAGACTGGATGTGCGGATTACGAGCTCGCCGCAACTGGACTTCCAAAACAGCTATGCGAAGCTGGCGGGCACGGTGGACCTGACGGTGCGCGGCACGGCAGCGGTGCCGAGCATCCTGGGGCGGATCCAGATCACGGAAGGCAGCGCGACGTTCGCGGGCACGAAGTACCAGCTGGATCGGGGGACCATCTACTTCTCGAATCCGGTGCGCATCGACCCGATCATCGACCTGACGGCGAGTGCTCGCGTGGAGAACTACGACCTGACCATCGGGCTGAACGGCACGATGACCAACCTGAAGCCGACGTATCGCTCGGAGCCGCCGCTGACCGAGGCGGACATCTTCAACCTGCTGGCGCTGGGGCGCACGCAGGAAGAGGCACAGCTGTACCAGGAGCAACAGGTGCAGGCGGGGACCGATCCCACGACCAATGCCCTGCTGGGCGGCGCGCTGAATGCGACGGTGTCGAGCCGCGTGGGCAAGCTCTTCGGCGCGGGCTCGGTGAAGATCGATCCGGCGTTCGTGGGCACACTGGGCAACTCGTCGGCGCGCATTACGGTGCAGGAGCCGCTCTCGAAGCAGCTGACGCTGGTGTTCGCGACCAACGTGAACCAGACGGCGCAGCAGCTGATCCAGGTGCAGTGGCAGGTTTCGGAGAACCGGTCGATTGTGGCGACGCGCGACGAGTCGGGCGTGTTTTCGATCGTGTACAAGATTCGAAAGCGGTACAAGTAGCGCTGGCCAGGTACCCCCTCCCCCCCCCCCGGTTTTTTGTCAAGTGTTCATTCGGGAGACTTTAGCTCCGGACCTTGTTGTAGGGCCCAGGGTTGCGGGCCCAAGGGCCACAGTGCAAATGCAAACGCCCGGCTGGGCCGGGCAGGGTTCGTCTCTCTGTCTTTATTGTATGAAGGGTGTCAAGGGCCAGCGGCTTCATGGGGTTGTGGCTGCGAGGAACGTCTTCTCCGATTCGCTGCTGAACCCGTCTCAAGTTGAAGGCATCCAACGCGTTGAGACCGTCGAGCGGTCAACGCAAATTTTGGAGAATGACGATGTGGTTCAAGAGATACGGAATCCTGGCGGTGGCGGCCGTTGTCCTGACGGCGAGCCCCGCGATCCATGCGCAGCAGACCGACCCCGACCCGCAGTTGCAGGCGGAGGTTCAGAAGGCACTTAGCAAGAAGCAATTTTCCGATGTGCAGGTGCAGGTGGCCCAGGGAGTGGTGACGCTAACTGGGCAAGTGAACCGGCTAAACGACAAGATCGACGCGGCGAGGAAGGCGAATCACTTCAAGCCGGTCGAGGTCCGCAACCAGATCCAGGTCACGATGAACGGCGGGCCGACCGTGAGCGATGAGCAGCTCACCGACAAGCTCACGAAGAAGATCATCTACGCCCGCGAGGGCTACTGGACGCAGCCGTTCAATGCGTTCACGCTGGGTGTCCATAACGGCGTGGTGACGGTGGGTGGCGTGGCGGTTCGTCCTGAGGATAAGGACGAGGTGATCGCGGACATTACCGACACGGCGGGTGTGCGCGACCTGGTGGACAACATCAAGGTGGCTCCGCTCTCGAACAATGACGACCAGCTGCGGCGGGCGCTGTTCAACGCGATCTATGGCTACGCGGCGCTGAACCGCTATGCTCTGGATCCGGCGAAGCAGATCCGCATTGTCGTGATCAACGGCCATGCCACGCTGGTGGGGTCGGTAGATAGCCAGTCGGACAAGCAGATGGCGGGGATGCGCGCGAATGGCGTCCCGGGAGTGTTCTCGGTGACCAATGACCTGCAGGTTGCGGGACAAGGGCCGGGACGATAAGAGCGGAACGCGTTGTCAGTTGTCAGTTGTGGGGTGTCGGACGTTGTGTGTTGGGCTGAACGCCCATCATCCGGCGACCGACACCCACAACCGTTTGCGGCTTTCCCGTAACATGGAAGAGATGGAAAACATCCTTCGCAGCACACGTGTGACGCTGGAGATGATCAAGTGGGAGCACTCGATCTTCGCGCTCCCGTTTGCGCTTACGGGGGCCATGCTGGCCGCGGGCGGATGGCCTCCGCTGCATGTGCTGGGGTGGATTATCGTGTGCATGGTGAGCGCGCGGTCGGCGGCGATGGCGTTCAACCGGCTGGTGGACGCGAAGCTGGATGCGGCGAACCCGCGGACCTCAATGCGTGCGCTGGCCAAGGGTGAACTAACGATCACATTCGTGGCGGCATTCACGCTGCTCTCGGCGTGCCTGTTCCTGGTGGCGTCGGCGATGCTGAATCACCTGACGCTGATGCTGGCGCCGATCGCGCTGGCAGTGATCCTGAGCTACAGCTACATGAAGCGGATCACGCGCTGGTCACACCTGGTGCTGGGACTGGCGCTGGGCATTGCGCCTTCGGCGGCGTGGATTGCGGTGCGCGGCACATATGACGCGCGCATGCTGATTATGACGACGATCGTGCTGCTGTGGGTGGGTGGGTTCGATGTGCTGTATGCGTGCCAGGACTTCGAGCATGATCGCAAGGTGGGGCTGAACAGCATTCCCGCGGCCTTCGGGCTGGAGGGAGCGTTCTGGATTGCACGGTTGATGCACGTTGCGATGTTTGCGCTGCTGTTTGTGCTGGTGCATGTGTTTGGGCTGGGGTGGATCGCCCTCGCCGGCATGTGCCTGGTGGGCGCGCTGCTGGCGTATGAGCATGCGATCATCCGCCCGAGCGACATGCGACGCATGAATGCGGCGTTCTTCACGCTGAACGGGATTATCTCGGTGGTGTTCTTCGTGTTTGTGGCGGCGGATATTTTGATTCGGCGGTAGGGCTTCGTGGCTGACTTAGGTCGGGCCTTTGGCGCTCAACCGCTGAGATTCGTTGGTGAATTATGGAGCGCACACGACAAAAGGCCCGCTTCGGCGGGCCTTTTGTTTTCCTGCGAGTGATGAGCGAGCAGGCGATTTAGGAGTGGTTCTTGTGCTTCTCGGCGAAGGCTTCGACGTGCTCTTTGACGTTCTGCGCGGTGGAGACAATGCTTTCGCGAATGTCGTGAGCCTTGGATTCGGCCTCCGGCTCGTGGCGGGCCTTGGTGTCCTTGGCAGCTTCTTCGACGCTGCCCCAGGCCTGCTGGGCGTGCCCCTTGATCTGCTGGGCTGCGCCTTCGTTGGCCATCGTGTCGTTGTGGGTCATTTCGCCGACGCTCTGCTTGACGCGGCCGGCAACTTCATTCAGCTTGCCCTTGATGGTGCTTTCGCTTGTCGTAGTGCTCATGTCGGGACCCCTTCGGTGAAGACGCCGCGTAGCTGATGAATCAAGTGAATCTGAATCAAGTGAATCAAGAGCGCGGCGCGTTGACGTATGGACTGAAGCACGGGCCGGAGTTGCAAAGCTGAACCGGCTCGCCGTAACGGGAGGCGGCTCGCGAAGTTTCTGCGAGCCCGGAGGGGATGGTTAGATTCCCCGGCGTCCCGAGAGCAGGTTGAAGATGAGAACGATGATGGCGAGGACCAGCAGAACATGGATCCAGCTGCCGAGGGTGTAACCGCTGACGACGCCAACAAGCCAGAGGATGACAAGGATGATTGTGATGGTCCAGAGCATTCGGTCGTTCTCCTAACGATGCGGCGCGATCGCGAGGATCGACGCCGAAGATCTTTTCCGGCCTCCGCGCCGGTGCGTACTGGATAAGAGCCCGGGGTGGGGGTCGAGGTTGTCCCCTGCTGCCGCGATAATCTGTTGTATCAACAGGGTTGCCCAAGTTCGTGGCAAAAAACACGCGGATACGGCTGGAAGTGAGTGCAAACAGTATGGAAGTTGGAGATCGTGGAGCGACGGACCGCGGGCCGGACGGCATCCGGTCGGTCGCGATTCAGGGCGAGCCTGGATCGAACAGCCACATGATGGCGCTGGAGATGCTGGGCGCGGTGGAGGTGGTTCCGTGCGCTTTATCGGCCGAGGTGATCGAAGCGGTGGTGGCGGGGCGGGTGGATGGGGCGGTGCTGCCGATCGAGAACAGCCTGCATGGAAGCGTGCATGAGCACTACGACCTGATGCTGGCGAACCCGGTGCGGATCGACCGCGAGGGGCTGCTGCGGATCCGGCACAACCTGATGGCGTTGCCAGGGGTGACGATCGAGGAGATTCGGCAGGTGTACTCGCACCCGGTGGCGCTGGCGCAGTGCCGCAACTACCTTGCGGGGATGAAGCAGGCGCACGCGGTTCCCTTTTACGACACCGCGGGAAGCGTGAAGCATGTGATGGCGGAGAGGCTGCGCGACGTGGCGGGCGTGGCCCCGGCGCTGGCGGCGGAGCTGTATGGGGCGGAGATCCTGGTCGCGGGGATCGAGGACCACAAGGACAACTACACGCGTTTCCACCTGCTGCGGAGGGCGAGCGATCCGAAGCCTGAGGACCTCCCAAAGCCGAACAAGCTGAGCGCGGCGTTCGCGGTGGAGCACAAGCCGGGCACGCTGGTGGCGGCGCTGCAGGGGCTGGCGGGGGCTGGGGTGAACCTGATGAAGATCGAGTCGCGACCGGTGCCGGGAAGGCCGTGGGAGTACGTTTTCTACGTGGATTTCCGGTTCGAGGACGAGGCGACGGCGGATGCGGCGCTGGAAGCGATCCGGCCGGTGTGTTCGATGGTGAAGGAGCTGGGGCGGTACGCTGCGGCGTAGGGCTGGGGGCGAAAGACGTTGTGCGTTCTATCGTTCTACGTCTTAGCTCTTAGTTGTGAGGTTCCTGCTCGTCTTGGGCCAGGGGCTGGGCTACGGTGAAGTCGGTGATGGGGCCGGTGGGGCGAATGGGGATGGGCTGGGCGATGGCTCGCGGGGCGAAGGTTCCCGGCGCCAGCGACTGTGGGGTGGGCGCGAAGGCTTCGCGGGGACCGCGGAGCGCGAAGTAGACGATCCACCAGACGCCGATCAGCGCGATGAGGCCGGAGATCAGCGCGAACGCGGCGAAGACGATGTGCATCTGGCTCGGGTTGACGTTGGAGGGCATCTGCATGGACTTCATCATGATGGGAGCGAGCACCGCGCCCATGGTGAAGAAGCCCGCGCAGATGGCAACGAGGCCTCCCTGGATCATGATGGAGATCCTGGCCCACTGCTTGAGGCGGAGGAGGCCGACGACTGTCGTGATGCCCCATGCGGCGAGGCCGAGGGCGATCACGGCCATGACGATATAGATCATCACGAGGGCGGTGGCGCTGGGAGGCGCGGCTGGGGGGACGGCTCCGGGCATGCCACCGGGAATGACGACGGGCGGCGCGCTGTGGGCCTGGGCTGCGGCGACGAGGCCGGGTGAGTGGGAGATCGCGACGGCCGCGACGACAGAGATTCCTGCCATGAGGAGCACACCGAGCGAGGCAAAGCCGAGGGTGATCGCGGCGAGGATGACTCCGGAGGGCCGGCGCTCGGCGACGGTGGGGATGCGGGAGAAAGGCACAGGGGTCGGATCGCCGGGATAGATGGGGTCGGGATAGCTGGGAGCTGGATTGTTGGGGTCGAGGGTCATGATCGGCTCGCGGGGCTCGGAGTTGGGCGGAAGCGGTTGCGGGAAGTGTATCGCGCGGTCTCCATTCCGCAACGGGAAGGTGGCTTGAGAACGACACTTTCGAGGGCTTCGCGCGGTCATCGCACGACTTTACAGTCGTTGCATCGCGGGCGTAGGGTTTCGCGGAGGCCGGTGTGTCTTGTGTGCTCCCGCTCACATCCTTCAGGGAGGGATGCGGGGTACGCTGTCTGTCAGCGCTAACTAGCGCTCATACCGCGTCGGCTAAGATCATTCCAAACCCGAATTTGCAGCGTGAGCCGATGCGGGCGCACATGCAAGGAGACTAAGACGAGATGGCAAGTGGAAGCTGCGACATCGGCCTGATTGGGCTGGCAGTGATGGGCCAGAACCTGGTCCTCAATATGAACGACCACGGCTTCAAGGTGTGCGTCTTCAACCGCACGACGAGCAAGGTCGACGAGTTCCTGGCGCAGGAAGCCAAGGGCACCCAGGTGGAAGGATCGCACTCCATTGAGGAGATGTGCTCCAAGCTGAAGACACCGCGCCGGGTGATGATCATGGTGAAGGCCGGCGACGTCGTTGACAAGACGATCGATCAGATTGTTCCCTTCCTGGAGAAGGGCGACATCATCATCGACGGAGGCAACTCGCTGTTTACCGACTCCGAGCGCCGGACGAAGGACCTGGCAGCGAAGGGTCTGCACTTCATCGGCACCGGTGTTTCGGGCGGCGAAGAGGGTGCGCGTTTCGGCCCGTCGATCATGCCGGGCGGCGATCCCGCGGCATGGCCTGCAGTGAAGGCGATCTTCCAGGGGATCGCCGCGAAGGTGGAAGACGGCACTCCCTGCTGCGACTGGGTGGGTGAGGGCGGCGCCGGCCACTACGTGAAGATGGTGCACAACGGCATCGAGTACGGCGACATGCAGCTGATCGGCGAGGCGTACCAACTCCTCAAGGACACGCTGAAGCTTTCGGCGGACGAGCTGGCGGAGATCTTTACAGAGTGGAACAAGGGCGAGCTCGACAGCTACCTGATCGAGATCACCGCGACCATCTTTGCGAAGAAGGATGAGGATGGGACTCCGATCGTGGACAAGATCCTGGACACGGCCGGCCAGAAGGGTACAGGCAAGTGGACCGCGATCTCGGCGCTGGACATGGGCATGCCCGTGACGCTGATTGGTGAGAGCGTGTTTGCTCGCTGCCTGTCGGCGATCAAGGATGAGCGTGTGGCGGCGTCGAAGGTTCTCAACGGGCCGGTGTGCGATGCCTTTACGGGCGACCGCAAGGAGTTCATCGAGAACGTGCGGCGCGCTCTGTACTGCTCGAAGTTCATCAGCTACGCGCAGGGCTACATGCTGCTGCGCGAGGCCGCGAAGGAATACAAGTGGAACCTGAACATGGGCGGCATCGCGTTGATGTGGCGCGGCGGCTGCATCATCCGGTCGATCTTCCTGAACAACATCAAGGCCGCGTATGACAAGAACCCGAAGCTGGAAAATCTGCTGCAGGACGAGTTCTTCTATACGGTGCTGAACAACTACCAGCAGAGCTGGCGCAAGGCGCTGGTTGCGGCCGTCGAGATGGGGATTCCCACTCCGGCGTTCTCGACCGCGCTGGCGTTCTTCGATGGCTACCGCAGCGCGCGGCTGCCGGCGAACCTGCTGCAGGCGCAGCGCGACTTCTTCGGAGCGCATACGTATGAGCGCATCGACAAGCCGCGGGGCGAGTTCTTCCATACGAACTGGACGGGCCGCGGGGGACGCGTGTCGTCCTCGACGTACAACGCGTAGTTCAGGCTACAAACAGAAACAGGCAAGGCCCGCTCCTCCGAGCGGGCCTTGCCGTTGATGCGCGCCGAGCAGCTGATGAACCTGGTCCAGCCGCAAGGGAGATTACCTTCAACCTGCGGAGCGTGGCGAGGGGGAACGGGCTCCCGTTCAGTGTCGCGGGCAGAAGCTGCAGCGCGACTCGGGGGACAGGGTCTCTTCACCACGCTCCGCACTTCGCGGCGCGCGCACAGAGTGGCGGCCAAGGCCGCCGGTTCGGTTCCCGCGCTAGAAGCCAGCGGCGGGCTTGATGACCTGCACGAAGTACATGGCTCCCACCACCACCGTCATAACAGCAATGGCGAGCGCGAAGATCCGCACGACCGGCGTGAGGGCCTGCACCCGGTGGACGATCATGTCCTGCTCCTGATGCACGGCAGCGGTGCCGGTGCTGTCGGAAAGAAACAGCTGATCCGTTTCCATGTTGGTGAGGTGCGCGCGATAGATCATGAGGGCGAGGAAACCGGCGATCATTACGCCCCAAACGACCGATAGGACAACAAGTGTGGTCATGGTGGACCTCCTTGAAGCATCTGCCAAGGGCCCGGCGGTACCTGCCCGTTCACCACCGGCAGGAGACCCGGCTCTTCAGCGCCAGAATCATAGCGCTGGTGCGGTGCTGGGGGAAGTGATTTCGCTCACGATTCTTTTGGGATTCCCGCGCGGGGAAGCAGGAGCTGAGGACTGCGGAAGGCGGGTCTTCGAGAGGGCCGATCCCTCGGGGGCTTCCGTGCCAGCACCGGCAAACAGCAGGTCCCTCGACTTCGCTCGGGATGACACATCCTGCAGGGATTGCGGCGTTGGCCCAGAGCCTGTCGAGACGGCCTAGTTATGCATGAAATGGTAGAGCGTAAACCCTACCGCGGCGACCGCGAGGAGGGTCGCGATGATCAGGCCGAGGATGAACCAGGAGGCGTGCTTGCGCGTTCTCTCGTCGGGCTGCGTGATGCCGAAGGTAGCGATGAACGCGTCGGCGAGGGCTTCGATCAGGCGCATAGGGATGTTTCATCGTACGCCCTGCCGGAGCGAGTGAAGTGAATCCGGATGGTTCGGAGGTCATCTAACTGATTAGCTTGGGCCCTTTGCGGCACCGCGGGCGAACCTGCCCACACCGCAACCGGGTCCGGCATTGCCCCGGATGTGCGGCTTCGAGACGCGAGAAGAAGATCTCGCACTAAAGTGGTCCTCGATAGGTGAGGATTGCGGTAGACTAGAGGTCGCAGGATCGCGCGGGCTGCCGCGCTTGAGTATTGCGAAGGAGATGGAAACCATGGCTACTGCTGCCGTCACCCCCGAAGTTGTGGAAGCTCCGAAGAGCTCCCAGCCTGTATTGATGACCGACTCGGCGATCGCGAAGGTCAAGGAAATCATGGCCACGCAGGACCCGATCCCCGCCGGTCTTCGCATCGGTGTTGTGGGTGGTGGCTGTTCGGGCTTCCAGTATTCGATGAGCTTTGAGAACGCGGCCGGCATGATGGACAAGGTCGTCCGGTTCGAAGACCTGAAGGTGTTCGTGGACGCGACCAGCGCCATGTACCTGAACGGCTGCACGGTGGATTATGTGGAGACACTCGAGGCCGCCGGCTTCAAGTTCGACAACCCCCAGGTGAAGTCGACCTGCGGTTGCGGCTCCAGCTTCAGCGTGTAACCGCACGCTGTTCCCATTTGACGAAGGCCCCGCTGCGGCGGGGCCTTCGTGCGTTTAGGCCATGAGCGGCTCTCTTTCAGATGCTTTGCTACATTGGCGTGTATGTCTTCCCTGCGCCTGCTGAGCCTTCCCTGCGTTGCACTGTCATTTGCCCTTACGTCTGCTCCCCGCGCCCACGCTGAAGACGAGCTTGCCCGCGTCCGCAAGGCTGTGGAGCGAAGCACCCTGGACCAGAAGGGCACATACCCGTTTCACCTGAGCGCTACGCTCGCGCCGTCATTCGATCGTGATAAAGATTCCGGTCGAACCGGAACGATCGAGATCTGGTGGAAAGCTCCCGGGGAGATGCGCCGTGAGATCCGCACGCCCCAGTTTCACCAGGTGCAAGTCGTCAGTGGCGGCCGCACGTGGGAGATCAATGAGGGTGATTACATTCCAGAGTGGGCTCGAGAAATGGCTGAGGCCCTGCTACATCCGGTATCGCCGGATGCCCTCGCGTTGCATGGGATAAAGCCCGACATCATGAAGTCTATGGCCGGGGCCACATACCTCAACTGGGAGAAGTCTCTCCCAGTCGACCAGCAGCCAGCCAAGGAGGACATCTCAATCTGGGAGAATTCCGGCCTGCTCTTCTATGGCGGCGGACTCGGCTGGGACTTCCAGCTGAAAGACTTCAGTGACTTCCACGGCCGGCTCATCGCCCACACGGTGACCTGCGGCTCACCGGAGGTCAAGGCAAAGGTCACGTTAGAGGATCTATCCAGCATGCCCGCCGACTTCGACACGCCGACAGGAGGCGCTCCGCTGCGCACCATTGTCATCGACAATGCGCCCTATGCTCCAGACCTGGCCTCGGGCTCGCCGACACCCGCATGGCCTGCGGTCACCAACACTCCACTGAACGGGGTCGTCTGGACCGAGCTGGTGCTCGACGCTACCGGCCATGTGCGCGACTCGATGAACCCGATCAGCGATAACCCAGCGATCAACGAGGCCGCGAAGGCTTACTTCCAGAGCCTGGTCTTCAAGCCGGTGATCCGCGATGGGGCTCCGGTCCAGATCGTCCGCCGCATCGCGATTCCCTTTACCCTCAAGCGCCCAGAGGGCTTTGTTGACCTTGGCACCGCACGGCAGAACTTCGATCTTGGGAGAAAGGGGTCAAGTCCCGCCTCGGCAGGTGTCGGGCCGTACGAGCTCAGGGCTCAGTTCACCGTCGGCACTCCCAGCGGTTCGCAGACGGGGACCTACACCGACACATTCGTCGATACGAAGCATTGGAAACGCGAAGCTGTGCTCGGCTCAAGCATCGCGGTCCGCAGCCGCGACGGAGAGCAGTATTACTGGAAGCACGAGGGCCAGATGGCCAACATCTGCAGCCTTGTACTCGAGGCCGTCGAGCCCATCCCAACGCTCGACACAATGACAGAATCCGACTGGCGCATCACGCGCGAAGATCTAAAGGGGACGAGCACCGTCCGCGTCTATCGTGGCGGGGAGCCCGATGTCGATCTCTCCCACGCAAACGGGTACTGGTTCGACGCCGACCACAGGCTGGTGCAGGCCCTGTACAACAGCACTTTCTTCACCTACACAAATCTGCAGCCCTTCGGACCAGGATCGTACCCGCGCCTGATCCTCGGACGCAGCAGGTCAGGTGCGCTCGGCCTCAAAATCGAGGTGCAGTCGGTGAGCACCTCGCCCCAGGTGGGGAGGGGCTTCTTCAAGGTTTCAGGCGCCGAGTGGCAGAGGAAATTCACCTCCGAAGAGCGCTGAATCTGCCTTGCAGCGGCGAGACAAAGGCCCGCCGCGTTGCGGGCCTTTGTCGTCGGCCTTTACCTTAGGCCGCGTACAGGGCCTCCAGCTTGACGAGGGTGTCGGACCAGCCGTTGTCGTAGGCGGGAGCGATGTCGGAGGGGAGTTTTTCGTGGAGGACGGTGATCTCGGTGCCACCTTCGACGTCGCGGAAGGTGACGGTGATGAGCGACTCTTCCTCGGGCCGGAAGGATGTGACCCAGGTGAACTGGAGGCGCTCGAGGGGAACGATCTCGGTGAAGACGCCAGTCCCGGTGACGGAGCGCGGTACGTTCGGGAACGGCGTTGCGTGGGGAGGGGTGTCATCCGTGAGACTGAGGGCGCCACCGACGCGGAGGTCGACCTCGGCGCCGATGCAGATGCGGTCGGCGGGCCCCCACCACTTCCTGAGGATTTCGGGGCAGGTCCAGGCGTCCCAGGCTTGCTGGCGGCTGGTGCGGAGGATACGCGTCAGCTTGACGGACGCGGTGGCCGTGGCCTGTGGCGAGGTGAGGACGGACATCAGGACTCCTTTTCCGGGTGCGATTCCAGTTCCGTTTGGGATTCGAAGTGGGCCTGGAGGCGGTCGAGGTTGTCGCTCCAGAACTGGTTGTAGAAGGCGAGCCAGTCCTGCGCGGCCTCAAGGGGGCGGGGTTGGAGCGAGACCATGCGTGACTTCCCTTCCCGGTCGCGGCGGATGAGGGCGGCGCGCTCGAGGACATCGAGGTGCTTGCTGACGGCGGCCAGGGACATGATCTCGGCGTAGGGCGCGGCCAGCTCGCCTACCGAGAGCCTGCGACCTGCGATGGTGTGCAGCAGTGCGCGGCGGGTCTTGTCGGAGAGGGCCTGGAAGACGAGATCGAGGTCGGGAGTGCTTTGCTCAACCATGCGGTTGAATATAGGGCAGAGATTTGGCGATTGTCAACTGGATGGTTGAATTTAACTTCTCGCTAGCGAAGGCAGAAAGAATTGGGTTCTCGCCTCTGTGGGTTCAAGGGCGACGACAATCCGGGGTATGCGTGCCAACTGGGCCAGCTCCCGTCTAAGCTAGGGAAGGTCAGATCAGGTCCCGCGCATCCCCCAGTGGCTAAGGCCGCATTGCATTCACTTCACTTACGGCGGGACTGAAGTCCCGCCCCGACAAAGCCGGGATTTGAGCAGCGGCTGGCTGTAACGGCAGGGCAAGGGCAACAAGAGCAATGACTGAGTTCACCGTAAAACTCGCTGACGAACGCGGACGCATCCTGGAGCAGGTCCATACGGCAGCGACCGCAGAGGAGCTGCGTTCGCGGTTCACGCAGGCCGGGTACCTGGTCTATGACGTGAAAGCCAAGTCCAACTTTGGCCGCGGGACGAAGAAGAAGGTCAAGCTGGGGCCGTTCCTGATCTTCAACCAGCAGTTTCTGACGTTGATCAAGGCGGGTCTGCCGATTTTGAGCTCGCTGGAGCTACTGGCCAAGCGGCAGAAGGACCTGAGCTTCCAGGCGCAGCTGGAGGACGTGGCTGCGCGGGTGCGCACGGGCGAGAGCATCTCCACGGCGTTTGAAGCGCAGGGTGGCGTGCCGCTGGTGTACACGACGACGCTGCTGGCGGGTGAGCGCTCCGGCAACCTGGAAGAGGTGCTGCAACGGTTCCTCGACTTTCAGCGCGTGGCGCTGACGTTCCGGAAGAAGGTGCGGGCCAGCCTGATCTATCCAAGCTTCCTGATCCTGATGGTGATCGGGCTGTTCATCTTCCTGATCAGCTTCGTGGTGCCACGGTTTGCGCAGCTGTACGACCAGCTGGGGACGCAGCTTCCGCAGATGACCCTGCTGCTGTTGTCGCTGGGGCAGGGGGCGCAGCACTATGGCTTGTACGTGGCTCCGGTGCTGGCGGTGGTCGGCTACCTGGTCTTCCGCTGGACGAAGACGGAGGCGGGCGACCTGTTCGTGGACAAGGTTCGTGTGAGCTTGCCGATCTTCGGGCAGGTGTGGTTGAAGTACCAGGTGGGGCTGTTTTCGCGCACGCTGGCGACGCTGCTGACAGGCGGGCTGCCGCTGGTGCCCTCACTGGAGACGGCGGCGCGATCGATTGAGTCGAAGCAGATTGCGCGGGCGGTGCGGAACTCGGTGGAGGGTGTGCGTGAGGGCAAGGGGCTCTCGGTGAGCCTGGAGAACACGAAGGTCTTCCCGGAGCTGTCGATCGAGATGATCGAGGTGGGCGAGTCGACCGGTGCGCTGCCGCAGATGCTGAACTCGGTCGCGGAGTTCTTCGAGGAAGACGTGCAGACGAGCCTGGCGGCGATCATGAGCATGATCGAGCCGGTGATTTTGATTGTGATGGGACTGGTGGTGGTGACGATTTTGATCGCGCTGTATCTGCCGATCTTCAGCTTGAACGGGTCGGCGTAGGGGCGCGCTGGAGGCCGGCAGCGCAGCCGGGCCGGCGGTGAGCCGCCTACACCCGCGAGAGGTGCGGGTTGCCGAGAGCGTGCTCGCTGCGGACCATCCTGACACGTTCCAAAAGGATGGCGGCGGTGCGGTCCATGCGGTAGCGAGCCTCCGCGGTGCGCAGGGCCTGGGCGCGCATGGCGTCGCGGGCTTCTGGAGACATCGTCATCCAGGCGTGCAGGAGCTTCTCGGTGCCGTCAAGGGTGTCGGGCTGCATGAGTCCGGCGCCATCGGCTTCGATCTCTGGGGCGATGTTTACCTTGTCCGAGAGCAACGCGGGAGCGCCGCAGGCCAGAGCCTCGGCGACGGCGATGCCGAAGTTTTCCTGATGGGAGGGGAGGATGAAGGCGTCCGCATTGTAGAGAGCGCCGTACTTCTCATCTCCCTGCAAGAGACCGGGCCAATGGACGCGGGACGCGATGCCAAGCCTGGCAGCCATGGCCTTCAGTTGCGGCGTCCAGCCGACCTCGTCGGGGCCAGCCATGACCAGGTCGAGTTCGGGATCGAGAGCCGCGGTCCTGGCGAAGGCCTCGATGAGGAGGTCGCAGCCTTTTTTGGGGTGGAGGCGACCGAGGAAGAGCAGGAAGCGGCGGGCGCCCTCATGGCCGCAGGCGCTCCGCTTGAGGCCACGGGCGCTTACCTCTGGGCAGCGGGCGAAGAAGGCGTCGTGCATCTCGGCGGTGGTCTCGGGCGGCTGGCCGCAGCCGTAGGGGACGATCAACTCGCGCCAGCGATGAAGCCGGAAGGTCTGCTTGGCGAGGGCCGCCTCAGCCGCCGAGGTAAACAGGACGTAGTCGGCATCGGCGAGCACGCGGCGCTCCACGAGGAGCCAGTAGAGCCATTTCTTGAGGTGCTTGAGCGGGAAGCGATGCTTGAAGTAGGGGTCCAGCATGCCGTGGGTGAAGACGAAGTAGGGCAGCCGGCCGCGGACCTCGTCGAGCGCGGCGACGCCAGGGTAACCCCAGAGACCGTTGACGATGACGCAATCGAAGCGGTGCAGATTGGCGCGCAGCCAAAGATTGAGCCTGAGCGAGAAGCCATAGCGGCCCAAAGCCGGGCCAAGCGCGTGCACGGGAAAGCTGTAATTGCTCAGGTACGGAGCGTCGGGGGGGTCGAGGCTCACAACTTCGCCGTGGTATCCACCACTTAGGAGGAGACGCACGGATTCCGTAGGGCCACCGGCCGCCGGGTCCATCGTGCCGATCAAGTGAAGGAATCGCAATGTTTTGGGTCGTCCGCCCGGAGGCTGTACGCCTTTCATCGCGTACAGACAAATTTTAGCTCCCCTGAGTTGCTGTGGAACCTCAATTATTTCCGCTACAGTTACTTTCGGGAACCGTCACACACACTATGGCCACCATCCCCGTCGCACAGCCTTACAGTCCCGAAGCCATGACCGAGGTCGAGCGAGCCCAGATGCTCGCCCGGCGATATCACGCCGATTTCGTGGACCTGAAAAACTTCCGGATTCAGCATGAGCTCTTCAAGCGGGTTCCGGTGGACATCATGTTCCGGTACAACTTCGTGCCCCTGGAGCAGCTGGACGGGAAGCTGGCGATCGCGGTGGCGGATCCTTCCAAGCTGATGGTGATCGACGAGATCAGCGGGCTGCTGGGGACGCGCATCGTGACGCGGGTCGCCACGCTTTCGCAGATCACGGACCTGCTGAAGAAGACGGAACAGTCACAGCGGGTGCTGGACGAGGCCTCCGAGGGGCTGGCGTTCGACGTGCTGACCAGCGAGGACAATCCCGACGAGAACATCTCGATCGAGAAGCTGACGGCGGACGATGACATCTCGCCGATCATTCGCCTTGTCGATACCACCATTTTCACGGCGCTGGAGCGGCGGGCGTCGGATATCCATCTCGAGACGTACGATGACTCACTGCAGGTGAAGTACCGCATTGATGGCGTGCTGCAGCAGGCGATGGCGCCCATCGCGCGCGAGCATCACCAGACGATCCTGAGCCGCATCAAGGTGATGAGCGAGCTGGACATTGCGGAGCGGCGCGTGCCGCAGGACGGTCGCTTCCGGGTGCGCTACAAGGGGCGGCTGATCGACTTCCGCGTGTCGATCATGCCGACGGTGCATGGCGAAAACTGCGTTCTCCGCGTGCTCGATAAAGAGTCGATGTCGGAGAAGTTCAAGAACCTCTCGCTGGACGTGGTGGGCTTCGGCGAAGACGATCTGCGGCGCTTCCGGCGGTACATCAAGGAGCCGTACGGGATGGTGCTGGTGACCGGGCCGACGGGTTCGGGTAAGACGACCACGCTGTATGCCGCGCTGAACGAGATCAAGAGCGAGGAAGACAAGATCATCACGATCGAGGACCCGGTCGAGTACCAGATCCGCGGGATTACGCAGATCCCGGTGAACGAGAAGAAGGGTCTGACGTTTGCGCGAGGATTGCGGTCGATCCTGCGGCATGACCCGGACAAGATCCTGGTGGGTGAAATCCGCGATGCGGAGACGGCGCAGATCGCGATCAACTCGGCACTGACGGGACATCTGGTGTTCACCACCGTCCATGCGAACAACGTGGTCGACGTGCTGGGACGCTTCCTGAACATGGGCGTGGAGCCGTACAACTTCGTTTCGGCGCTGAACTGCATCCTGGCGCAGCGGCTGGTACGGCAGGTGTGCGCGTTCTGCGTGCGCGATGTGCACTACACGGACGCGGAGCTGGTGGAGAATGGCCTGATCCCGGCGGACTGGCGGGACATTACCTTCCGCGAGGGGCTGGGGTGCATTGAGTGCGGCGGGACGGGGTATCGCGGGCGATCGGCGATTCACGAGCTGCTGGAGCTGGATGATGAGATCCGCGAGATGCTGCTGGAGAAGAAGCCAGGGTCGGAGATCCGCAAGAAGGCCAAGCAGAAGGGGATGAATTTTCTGCGGGACTCGGCGCTGGAGCGCGTGCGGGCGGGGATTACGACGCTGCGGGAGATCAACAAGGTTACGTTTATTGAGACGGGACGGTAGAGATCAGCCTGCGAGTTTAGCGCTGGCCAGCCGATTGAGGCTGATGCCCTGCTCCGCGGACTCGACGGCGAGCGCACGGTGCACATGCGGCGGGATGCGGACACGGAACTCTCCGCTGTAGTGGCGGTCGGCCAGCGCCACCGGCACAGGCTCATCGTTGGCTTCCATGTCCTTCGCGGCCTCTGCTACGACGTTCTGGATCCCGGCGAGGGCTTTCTGCGAGGTCGAGGCCAGCCATGAGAGCGATGGGAACTCAGCGCAGAGGCCGATGTATTCCTTGTCCTCAGGCGACCAGGTGACGCGGTAGGTGTAGTGGTCTTTGTTCATTTCCCTTCCCTCTGGAGTTTCTCGATAGCGGCGAGCACCTGCCGCACCTGGTAGGCCTTCGCCTTGCCGCGATCATTCTGGATGTTGACGCGCGGGTCACCTGCCCATGGCATCTTGAAGATCATGTGGCTGCTACCGGATTGGCGGGGAGGTCCGAACAACGCCTCGCAAACCTTTCTCAGTTCCTGGAACCTCACGGTGGAGGGCTCCGCAAGCATGCGCTCGATGATCTTCTCAACGGAAGCCACAACCAATGGTATCAATAGTGACACCACTCCTCAAGAGTGAATCTTCATCGTTCTGCGCTCCCTTTCAATAACGGAAGAGGGTTCGGGAGCGTCCAAAGGACAAGAGCTCCGAAACAGCCGCGCTGCACGGTACTCTCTAGGTAGAGTCTTTTCTTGAGCATGAATCTTTTGCCCAAAGCATCCGGGACGCGGCCGCGGCTGGCGTGTGAGATTGGTCCGCGAGGCGTCGTTGCCGCCCGGTCGCCTGAAGCTGCAGCGCTTGTCGCTGCGGTTGCGAAGGTGGATCTGGCTGAGGGCGCTGTCTTGCCGAGCTTGAAGCCGGGCAATATTGTTGACCGCGTGGCTGTGACAGCGGCGTTGCGGCGGGCGCTGGAAAGCGTGAGCGGCAAGCCCCACGCGCGCGGCGCGGACCTGACCCTGATCATTCCCGATGGCGCGGTGCGGGTGCTGCTGCTGGACTTCGATGCCTTGCCGAACAAGATTACCGAGGCGCTGCCGCTGGTGCGGTTCCGGCTGAAGAAGCTGGTGCCGTTTGACGCGGACGAGGCGATGATCACCTACCAGGTGATGAGCTCGGGCAAGGCGGGCGTGCGGGTGCTGGCGGTGGCGATTCCGCGCGATGTGCTGAGCGAGTACGAGACGGTGGCGCGCGAGGCGGGGTTCGAGCCGGGAGCTGTGCTGCCCTCGACGCTGGCGGCGCTGGCCGGAGCGGATACGACGTCGCCGGTGCTGCTGGTGAATGCGAACACGCTGGGCGTGACGACGGCGATTGTGCGTGAGGGGATCCTGCTGCTGCATCTGGGTGTGGACCTGGCGCCTTCGGACCTGCCGGATATTCCGGCGGTGATGGCCGATGAGGATGGGCCGGTTGAGGATGTTCAGCCGGTGTTGCGCACGAACTCTCCGGCGGACTCTGCGTACAACGGACCGATGGTGCTGGCGGACTTGAGTGCGGAGCCGCACAACGCGATCCTGATTGCGCCGACCTCGATGGGGACGCTGACGGAGGATGCGAGCGGGCGTGCCGTGACGGAGATCGTGCACGCGGCGCTGCAGCAGAGCGCAACGGTTGTGGTCCCGATGCCGGGAAAGATGACTTCGCAGGAGATGGCGGAGGAGATTGCGCAGGCCGTGAGCAAGGGCGCGGCATACTTTGAAGACACCCTGGCGGTGGCTCCGGAGACGATCTGGAGCGCGGGGCCGCTGGGCGCTGACCGGCTGCGCCATATTCTGAACGAGCAGGGCATCGCCGAGGCCGAGGGACTTAAGGTGCGTGAGGTGGTGGCGACCGACGCGCTGGCCGCGGATGCCGCTACCGGCGGAGTGATGCGGGGATGGATGGCAGGCGTGGTGGGGGCGCTGAAGGGCTAATGCGGATTACGGTCAATCTCGCCACGCGGCCGTTTGTGGAGCTGCGGCCCTACCTGATGCGGCTGCGCATTGTGATGGGGGCGCTGGTGGTCGCGGGCGTCGGCATCGCGGTGGCCTCGCACATGATGCAGCAGAAGCTGGATGTGCAGAAGGCACAGATGGCTCAGCTGCAGGCGCGCACGCTGGTCTTCGAGAATGAGAAGGCCTCCAACGAGCGGCGCATGCACCAGCCGGACAATGCGGCAGTGCTGGAGCGCGCGCACTTCCTCAACGCGCTGTTTCTGCGCAAGAGCTTCAGCTGGACGGCGGTGATGATGGACCTGGAGCGAGTGCTTCCTTCGGGTGTGCAGGTCACTTCGATTGAGCCGCAGGTGAACCCGGACGGCAGCGTGGTGATCCGGCTGCGCGTGGCGGGAGATCGCGGCAGGGCTGTGGAGTTGGTGCGCAACCTCGAACGCTCGGAGCGGTTTCTTCGTCCGCGGTTGAACAGCGAGACGCAGCAGAGCAAGCAGGGCACACCGCAGCAGATGGCTGCCGCAGGTCCGGCGGGCGTGGAGTTCGAGATCCTGGCCGACTACAACCCATTGCCTGAGGGGCAGCCGTTCCCCAAGGCGAAGGCTGTGAGTGTTGCTGCGCCGGCTGAGCCTACAGCTCCTGCGGGTCCACGATCGCGTGGGCCCGGCGTGACGTTGCCGCCGTATGGCGCGCCGGGATCGCCGTATAACCGGCCTCGCCCAATGCCCCAGGGAGGTGCGCGATGAGCACTGCCGTCATCGTTCCACCGCCGAATAGTTCGTCGCTGACGCGGCCCGTGCCGAAGCTGACGGAGCGTGCCAAGAGCCTGCTGACGGAGCTGAACCTGCACTTTGCGGGGGTAGCCGCGCTGGGCGTGCTGGTGCTTTACCTGCTTGTGCATTTGATCTTTGTATGGCGCGGCTTGAACGCGAACGACGAGAACGCGCTGGCGGCACAGCGTATGCATCTGCATGCGGCGGAGATTGCCGCGAAGCCTTTGCGGGGACTTGATGCCAAGCTGGAGAGCTCGACGCGGCAGGCTGATGATTTTTATGCCAAGCGGCTGCCGTATGCGACGTCGCAGGTGGCGGCCGAGCTGGGACACCTGACGGGCAGCGGCGTTCGGCTGGTGCGCGCGCAGTATGCGTATGATCCGGTGCTGGTGGGGCCGCATGCGCTGACGCAGGTGCGCATCGATGCTTCGGTCGCGGGAGACTATCGGCCGATCGTGGAGTTCATCAATGCCCTTGAGCGGGACAAGAGCTTTTTCGTGATCAACGGCATCAACCTGACGGGCCAGCAGACCGGGCTGGTGAACCTGCGCATTCGCATGACTACGTACCTGCGCTCGCCAGCGGTGGGCGAGGCCGAGGCCTCGGACAAGAAGGCCAGCGGCGGCAACAGCGCAAGTTCCGGAGGCACACAGTGAACGCCGGAACGCAGAACCGCAACAAGACGATTGCCGCGGGCGTGCTGATCACCCTCGCGTCGATCCTGCTCGTGCGCTTCATCTACACGGAGTTCATCGAGTCCGACGCGCCACGGCCTGCAGCTGCGACGGCACCTGCCGCAACCTCGACTAACACGGCGACGACGCGCGAGCTGTTGAACAATGGGGGCGATGCTCAGGCAGGAGCTGCGTCCTCGACCGGAAGCCGCGGCCTGGGCGCGGTGCCGGGCGTGGCCGCGAAGCGGGTGGCGAGCACGTCGTCGAGCCTGGATCCGACGCTGGACCAGAGCGCGATGCTGCGCACGGAGAGCCTGGTGTACACGGGCTCGGGTCGCAACATCTTCTCGCTGATTTACACGCCGCCGGTAGCTATTCCAACCAACGTGCCCAAGGTGCGGGGGAAGGCTGCTGCGCCGGTGGTCTACACGCCACCTCCGCCGCCAGTTCCCTGCCCGCCGAATTGCCCACCGATGCCGCTGAAGTTCTTCGGCACGGCGACGCGGGGTGGGGTGCGGCAGGCGTTCCTGCTTTCGGGCGAAGATGTGTACCTGGCCTCGCAGGGGGACATCGTGGCGCGGCGGTACAAGGTGCTGACTATCAACGCCAACAGCGTGCAGATGGAAGACCTGACGAACCACTTTCAGCAGACGCTGCCGATGTCGACGCAGTAATTCGCTTGCGAGCGATTCCTACCGATGAAGCTCCCGATCCAATCCGCGAAGCAACGCAGCCACCGCCACAACGGTGAGTCCGGCTACATGCTGATGGCCGTCGTGGTGATGGCGGCGCTGGTGCTGATTGCTCTGGCGGTAGCGGCGCCAGTCATTGCCAAGGATCTGCTGCGGCAGAAGGAAGTGGAGAGCGAGCATCGCGCGGAGCAGTATGTCCGGGCGCTGCAGCTGTATCAACGGGCGTGCAAGTGCCGCAGCTATCCGGGTTCGATGGAGGCGCTGGAGAAGTCGACGACGGTGCGGTTTCTGCGTCAGCATTACGTGGATCCGCTGACGGGCAAGAGCGACTGGCGGCTGATCCATACTCCGCAGACGACAGTGAAGGGATTCTTCGGGCAGGAGCTGCAGGGGCTGAGCACGGGGCTGGGGTCGGCTGCGGGGATGGTATCGAATACGGGCACGACGCCGGGAAGCGCCACCACGACTGTCAGCTCCGGCACCGCCCTGACGAGCGGTTTGACGGGCGCGACGGTGGGTGCCCCCACCAGCGGAAGCTCCGCTGCGACAGGTAGCACAGGAAGTACAGGCGGGGGCATGTTTGGCGATAGCTCGGGCGGCGTGATCTATGGCGTGGGTCCGGCGAAGAGCGGCAACTCCATCCTGACGCCGAACAAGCAGACGACCTACGAGAAGTGGGAGTTCTGGTACGACCCGCGGATTGAGCTGCTGAAGACGAATGTGAACATCCTGGGCGGCGGCGGCCCGGCGGGGACGGTTCCTAGCTCCAGCGGAAGCTCCACGGGCATGTCCTCGACGGATGCGAGCAGCTTCGGACAGGGACTGAATGGGCAGTCGAATGCACCAGCCGGAGGAACGGGAGCGACGGGGACCTCGGGGAACGGGTTCGGGGCGAGTGGAGCTACTGGATCTACTGGAGCCACGGGGACGACGGGCGCCTCTGGGAGCACCGGCGCGACCGGAGCTACAGGGACGACGCCTCCGTAGATGGCCCTTTCCTCCATGTCGAAAACCCTGCTAGGCTGACCCCACGCAACAGGTAGTTTCAGGAGACTGACTTTGGCTCGAGTGACTGGCATCGGCGGTGTATTTCTTCGCTCCAAGGACCCGAAGGCGATGGCTGCCTGGTACGCGGAGCACCTGCACGTTGAGGTGACCGCGTACGGTGGGGTGACGTTCGAGTGGAAGGACGAGGTTCCCGCGGGCACTGGCTCGACCACCTGGTCGGCGTTCGCTGCCGACACGCCCTACTTTGGCCCTGGGGGCGAGAACGGGCCACAGCAGGTGATGATCGACTACCGCGTCGATGACCTGGATGGGCTGCTTGCGGAGCTGGAGGCCAAGGGTGTGTGGATCGACCCGAAGCGCGAGGAAGCGTCCTACGGCAAGTTTGCGTGGATCAAGGACTGCGACGGAAATCGCGTGGAGCTTTGGCAGCCGCTGGCGGACTAAGCCGATACTAGCGAACTGATCGGCAGCCTACGGTAGCATCTTCCCATTAGCGGCACAGCACAACTTCTCCCTGCAGCCACGCCTTCGCGGCGATGGGCTCCCTATTGGCTGATGGGGCTCTCGAACGCGACGTTCGGGTTCATGGGTGGGTTCCTGGTGCTGCCGCTGCCGCAGTTGCTGGCGGCGGAGCATGTGAGCATGACGCGGATCGCGGCGATCAGCTCGGTGTGCTTTTCGTGGGGGCTGTGGGTCTTCCTGCTGGGGCCGGTGCTGGATCTGCGGTTCTCGCGGCGATGGTATGCGACGCTGTTTGCGCTGATCTCCGGAATCGGGCTTGCGGCCGCCATTGTCCTCCGCGCCCATCTGGTGGCGTTTGAGGCGGCGATCATGGTGGCCTACGCTGCGGCGACGTTGAGCTCCAACGCGTTGGGAGGCTGGCTGGCGACGCTGGTGCCCGAAGAGGACCAAGGTGGCCGCATCGAGGCTCGGTTGGGCGCGTGGACCCAGGTGGCCACGCTGTGCGGCAACGGCATCATGACCCTTGCCGCGGGCGAGAGCCTGCGACTGCTGAGCCCCGGCTGGGCCGGACTCGCGCTGGGTGGGCTGGTGGCTTCGCCGGCGTTGATCTTCCTGTGGATGCCGGTGCCGCAGCGCGAGGTGGAACAAGCTCGGCGGCTGGCGGCTCACTTTGGGGAGTTCTGGCAGCAGCTACGTTCGCTGGTGAAGCAGCGCGAGGTGCTGCTGACGCTGGCACTGTTCCTGGCTCCGACGGGGTCGTTCTCGCTGACCAACACGCTGGGCGGTGTGGCGGCGGATTTTCATGCGAGCGATGCCTTCGTGAGCCGGGTGGGTGGGCTGATGCTGACGATTGCGGGAGCTACGGGCTGCCTGCTGGTGCCGGTGCTGGCAAGGCGGCTGCGGCCGCTGGCACTGTACCTCGGCATCGGTGCAGCGGGATGCGTGTTCACGCTCTCGCTGCTACTGATGACGCACTTCGGAAAGCTTTCGCCTACGGCCTTTGCCGTCGCATTCCTGGGCGAGAATATCTTCCAGGCGATGAGCTTTACGGCTGCCGTAGCGATCTGTTTGAAGGCGATTGGGCGCGACAACCCGCTGGCAGCGACGGAGTTTGGCCTGCTGACGGCGGCGACGGTGCTGCCGATCAGCTACATGGGCGTGCTGGATGGCCGCAGCTATGCGAAGCTGCATGGACTCAGCGGGATGCTGTCTGTGGATGGCGGGGTGAGCCTGCTGGCTTGTGTGGTGATGTTTGTGGTGATGCGGGGGATGGGGTACGAAGGGCGACCTAGCGCATCTGTGCAGCGCTAGATCGGGCCTTTGGCCCTCAAGAAAAAGCAAAGGATCTCTGACTCAGGACTCAGGACGCTGACGCTGAACGCTAGGAAAAATTCCTGCCGCTGCTGGCGAGATACAAGGGTTGCTCGCTCCGCTCGGAATGACGGTCGTAGGGCCGAACGACGGTTATTGCCTCAGGAAGTTTTCGATGAGGCGTTTGCCGTGGTCGGTGAGGACGCTTTCGGGGTGGAACTGGACGCCTTCGATGGGGAGCGTGCGGTGGCGGAGCCCCATGATGATGGGTTCCTCTTCCCTGCCTGAGGCGTCTACGGTCGTCTCGGTCCAGGCGGAGACCTCAAGCTCTTCCGGCAGCGATCCCTCGGCCACAATGAGCGAGTGGTAGCGGGTGCAGGTCATGGGCTGGGGAAGGCCGTGGAAAACCGAGCGGTTGTCGTGGATGACCGGGCTGGTCTTTCCGTGCATTAGTTTCGGCGCGCGGATGACATCGCCACCGAAGGCTGCGCCGATGGCCTGGTGGCCGAGGCAAACGCCCAGCAGAGGAATCTGGTCCTCGGCAGGCAGCGTGGCAAGGTGTTCGATCAGCGGGATGAGGATGCCGGCGTCCTTTGGGGTGCAGGGGCCGGGCGAGAGAAGGATGCGGTCGGGGCGCATGGCGACGATCTGCTCCGGGGTGACCTCGTCGTTGCGCTTGACGATGATTTCGCGGCAGATCTGAGCCAGATTGCCGCGATTCGCATTCCCGAAACCGGAGAGAGCACTTCCCTTGCGTTTATTTTCTGCCGCATCCGGGGACACTTCTGTCCCAAACTCGCCGATGTACTGAACGAGGTTGTAGGTGAAGGAATCGTAGTTGTCGAGAACGAAGACCATACTGCTCTAGGATATCCCCGCACCGCCGGTATGTCCCGCTTTGAAACAAGACTGCATAGATCTTGAACGGCGACACACAAAACATCCGCCACCCGTGGCACGGGGTACCACTTCCGTGTTGTGGTGGTTAAGGTCGAAACAATTGATAACAATGGAAGGCCCATTAGCACTTTCCACCCTCTGAGCAACACCATCCTTGGCTTTCGAGCAGATTGTTCCGATGTCCGCACTGGAAGTTGTTCTCATTCTCGGAGCCGTACTTCTCGCAGGTGGCAGCGCGGGCCTGCTGGCGGTGCGCATCAGCAACCCTCTGCTGCGCGGCATGGGTTGGGTGGGAGCCGCATTCGCCTCGGGCAGCGGCGCATGTTCTGCGCTTCTGCTGGCCAGCTATCTCCCCGTGAAGTTCGATGCCGCAGCGTGCAGCTTGCTCAGCCTGAGTACGCTGGTGCTGCTGCAGATTGCCGTGCTGGAGATGATCGACAGCAAGGTGCGGATCCCCAAGCTTGGGGTGACGCTGATGTGCGTGCTGGTCCTTGTGATGGGCCTCTCGCTGATGTGGTGGCACAGCACGGATCTCATCGCTTCGACCCTGCGGCTGCTCGAGGTCATCCAGGCCTGCCAGACGGCGACTCTTCTCTACGGCCAGGCGAGCCGCGAGACCCGCTTGCCGGCACGCTATGTCGCGGTGACGCTCTATCTGTTCGCAACGCTCGTGGCTCTGCGCAGCATGTCGATCGTGGTCGGCATGTTTGGCCAAAGCTCATTCGGCCGGGCCGCCATTTTAGCCACGATTCTTGCCCACGTCGGCATGGTTCTGGCTGTCGGCTTCGGGTTGTTCTGGATGGCAACCACCATCCTGACTTCCGGCCTGGAACAGATGGCCTCGACCGATCCGCTAACGCGCATCTATAACCGCCGCGTCTTCCTGATGTGGTGTGAGCGCGAGTTGGAACGCAGCCGCCGCAACGAGAGCCCGTTCTCCATCCTGATGGTCGACCTTGACCGCTTCAAGCACATCAACGATCGCTATGGGCACCAGACCGGCGATGAAGCGTTGTGCGCGGCGGTAGAGAAGATGCAGGACTCGGTTCGAGGCATCGATGTGCTTGGGCGCTGGGGTGGTGAAGAGTTCGCGGTGCTGTTGCCGCATGCTTCGGCTGAGGCTGCTTTGCTGGTCGCCGAGCGCGTTCGCGCGAGCATTGCACGCATCCTGCTGCCGGCGCGAGAGACGCGTAAAGAAGAAGCTTTCGAGGCCGTCCGCGTCACGGCGAGTATCGGCGTGGCCACCTATACAGGCGCCGTGGATAACGTTCAGTCCATGGTGGAGCGCGCGGACGCTTGCCTGTACCAGGCCAAGGCTCAGGGACGCAATCGCGTGATCACGCTGTTCCAGAAGCCGCATGAACTGCGTGCGGCAACGCCGCTACCAACGCCGCTGCCGGTCAAGAGCGACCCTCGGGATGTCAGGGTCTTCCCTCGGCATATCGCACGCTAAGCGGGCATAGAAACATTGAGGGGTGATCTCGTTGAGATCACCCCTCTTGCATTTCTTGTGCTGTCGCTGGGCAGCTAATCGTTGTAGTGCAGCAGCGAGAAGACGTCGTATTCGGGGAAGCGGTTGCGGCCCTTGAGGAAGTCGAGCTCGATCGCGACGGCGATGCCTGCGACGTCGCCGCCCATCTGCTTTACGAGGTCGATGGTGGCCTGCATGGTGCCGCCGGTGGCGAGCAGATCGTCGACGATGATGACGCGCTGTCCGGGAACGATGGCGTCCTTGTGGATCTGCAGGGAGTCGGAGCCGTACTCGAGGTCGTACTTGACCGTGATGGTCTCGGCGGGCAGCTTGCCCGGCTTGCGCACTGGCACGAAGCCGGCGTTGAGGCGGTAGGCGAGCGCGGGGCCGAAGATGAAGCCGCGCGCCTCGATGCCAAGCACCAGGTCGATGTGCTTGCCGATGTAGTACTGCGCGAATGCGTCGATGAGCTCGGCGAAGCCGGTCTTGTCCTTGAGCACGGTGGTGATGTCGTAGAAGAGAATCCCGGGCTTTGGAAAGTCAGGAACGGAACGGATGAGGCTCTTGAGCGGCTCGCAGTTGATGACCTTCGGCTCGTTGGACATGAGGGTTGTACGTACTCCTTGGCGTTGATTCAGCGCAACCCTTCTATTGTAGAGCCGCTACGTGAAGAGCGCCTCCGTGTAGATCCGCTCCGCGTCGGACTGCGTGAGTTCGCGAGGATTGTTCTTGAGCAAGCGCTGCACGGTGAGAGCGGCTCGCGCCATCTGCGGAATCTTGCCTGGCTCGATGCCATAGGCGGAGAGATCCGTGGAGAGGCCGCAGGCTCGCGACAGTTCCTCAAGCTTGCGTGCGCCTTCGTAGGCCGTCTCAAGGTCGGTCCGCTGGTGCTCCGCTCCCAGCGCTATCGCGACCTCCGCATGGCGCGCGGGAGTGGCTTCCGCATTGAAGCGGAAGACTGCTGGCAGCAGCACGGCGTTGGAGAGACCATGCGGCACGTGGTATTGACCGCCCAGTGGATAGGCCAACGCATGCACCGCAGCAGTATTCACAGGACCGAGGCAGAATCCGCCGCAGAGACTTGCCAGCGCCATGCCTTCACGCGCGGCCAGATCAGCTCCATTTGCGACGGCGGCAGCGAGATGCTTCGCGCAAAGCTCGATGCCGTGCAGAGCATAGACATCGACGAACGGATGCGCGAACTTGTTTGTATAGGCTTCGAGGCAATGCGTGAGTGCATCGAGGCCGGTGAATGCGGTGACATGCGGCGGCACGTTGCGGGACAACTCAGGATCGATGAAGGAGGCGTCCGGCACGAGGAACTCGCTGACGACGCCCTTCTTCAGCGCTGCCTCTTCATCGAGCAGGATCGCATTGGGTGAGACTTCGCTGCCTGTGCCTGCGGTGGTTGGCATGCAGACGAGGTGACAGGATCGGCCCTTCAACAGGCCGATGCCGAAGGTCTCTTCCACATGTTGCGAGCTACCTGAGAACGCCGCGACGAGCTTTGCTAGATCGAGCGCGCTGCCGCCGCCAAGACCCAACACGCAGTCGGCGCGTGCATCGCGCGCCTTTGCCAGAGCCTCATGGAATGCGGTGATGGTGGGCTCCTTGGTCACGGAGCTGTCGATGGTCGCGGCCTTCGCTGCGTCGCGCAGGCGAGCCGCGATGTTTTCCGCATGGCCCGCGAGCGAGGGCGACGTGATGATGTGGACGCGCAGCTGTTTGATCTCTGCGAGGTACTTGCACGCGTCGTCGAGTGAGCCGGAACCAAAGACGATCTTGTGCGGATGCAGCAGCGTGAGGGTTCTCATCACCGGGCTCCGCCTGCGCTTTCGGCCACGGCTTTTCTCGCCGCATCGAGCGCGAGCTTTGCTCCCGTGCGCAAGGCGCTGATGTCGTTGATGGCGAACAGCACGTCGATGCCCTGCTTGGTCCAGAAGGGAAAGTCCGCGGGAGCGCATGCGGTGACGATCTTCTTGCCATGCTTCTTCGCGGACTCCACGATGCGGGCGCACGCTGCCTGTACCTCAGGATGCGCGGTCTGTCCTGCGAGGCCAAGCGATGCTGCGAGGTCGGCGGGACCGATGAAGATGTCGACGTTGGGCACCGCGGCAATCTCGTCGATGCGCGCGAGCGCTTCCTTGGTCTCGATCTGCACCAGCAGGCTCAGTTCTTCATTCAGCTGCTTCTGTGCTTCGGCGAGGCTATCGACGAGACCGTAGCGCAGGGAACGCGAGATGCCGAAGGCTCCGCGGCCACCTTCGGTGGGGTAGCGGGCGAAGTACACGAGCTCCTGTGCGGTCTCGGGCGTATCGACCATGGGCACGTCGATCATGTCGGGACCACACTCGCAGGCTTTGAGGATGTTCTCTCGCCGCGTGTCGGCGATGCGGATCATCGTCAGCACATCATGCCCGGCGGCCATGCGGCAGAGGTCTGCTGCTTCCGCAAAGGTGATGTGCCCGTGCTCCATCTCGATCCAGATGACCTTGAAACCCATGTGGATGGCCATCTCAAGAAAGATGGGGTCGTAGAAATAGCAGGCTGCTCCGATGAGTGGAGTGCCCTCGGCCTTGGCGAGCGCACGATGCAGACGATTGGTCATACTTGTCTCCTGAATATCATGGCTGCGCGATCGCCGCAGCGGCATCTCTTGCGGGCTGGCCTGCACGCCAGCCCGATAAGGTAAGATCTGTGCGGCGCGGCGTTCCCGGAGCGAGATAGCTGACGGCGACACCCACGATGAGCAACAACACGTGGCCGATCGCGCCGACGAGATAGTCATGCCAGGCATAGTTGAAGCGGCCAAGGTTGAGGATCTTGTCGCCCTCAGTGAAGACAGCCCACAGCGTGAGCGCGAGGCTGGCAAGAATGCCCGCGATTGCGCCAGTCTTCGTCGCACGAGGGATGAGGAACGCCAGCAGGAACAGGCCTGCGAGCCCTCCGGCGACGATGGCCGTCACGGTGTAGTAGAGCGCGAGGGCACTGCCATGCGTATGCGCCAGCAGCTCCGCGACGCCGGCTGCCGCGAAGCCACTTACGACGACGAGCACGCGGCCGACACGCAGGCGCTGTGCGTCGGTGCTGCGTGGTTTGGCCAGAGCGTAGAAGTCCTCAACACCGATGACAGCGAGACAGTTCATGTCGGAGGCGAGCATGGCCATCGCAGAGCCCATCAATGCGGCGATGAACAGACCGGCAAGTCCTGGTGGGATGTGGGTGAGGAGGAAGTGCGGAAAGATCTGGTCGGGCTTCAGTCCCTTGGGCAGCGCCTCGCCGGTGAGCCGATAGAAGCTCCACAGCAATGAGCCGATGAGCATGAAGGCGGCCCATACGGGAAGACATAGCGCTGCGCCGAGAGTGATGCCGCGCAGTGCGCTGCGGTCCGTACGCGCGAGGAGATAGCGCTGCACCACTGTCTGGTCGGCGGTGTACTTCTGCACATAGAAGAAGAAGCCATAGACGATGAGCACGATGATGGTCGGCTTGTCGAAGCGAAGGGCCGTACTGCCGAGACTCATCTTGTGCGCATGCCATGCCATCCCGAGTGCAGCGCTGGGGCCTTGCTTCGGCAGGAACAGGAGGAAGCCCAGTGATACGAGGATGCCAAGCCACAGCACGAAGCCCTGCAGCACGTCGCTCCACACGACGGCTTCCACGCCCCCGAGCAGCGTATAGAGCACCGTGATCGCGGCGGTGAGGAAGATGATGCGATCGACGGGCCAGCCGGTCATGCTGCCCAGCGTGAGGGAGAGCAGATAGAAGACGAAGCCCATCTTCGAGAAGTGCCCGACGGCGAAGGTGGCCGAGGCATAGAGGCGAACGCCTGAGCCGAAGCGCTGCCCGAAGTACTCATACGCGCTCATGCGCACGACGCTGCGGAAGAACGGCACGATGACCGCGCCCACGATGGCCAGCGTGGCGACGAACATGAAGCCCGGGACGAGCAGAGACCAGTCGCCCGCGTAGGCCGCGCCGGGGTAGGCGATGAAGGTGACGCTGGTGATGATCGTCGCGAGCAGCGAGAGGCCCATCGCCCAGCCCGGCACGGAGCGACCGCCGATGAAGTACTCCTCGGTGGTGCGCTGCCGCCGCGCAAAGCGCGCGCCGATGCCGACGAGCGCGATGAGATAGGCGGCGATGACGAGGAGATCGAGAGCTCGCATGATGTGCGGTTACGCGCCGACCGTTTGCTTCGCGGATTTTGCGATGCGGTGTGCGGCCATCGTGAGGGCCATGCGCATTGCGGCCTGCATGTTGGCTGCACCAGCTATGTTTTTGCCGGCGATGTCGAAGGCGGTGCCATGGTCGACCGAGGTACGGATGATGGGGATGCCGAGCGAGGTATTCACGGTGGCCTCGAAGTCGAGGAGCTTCATCGGGATGTGGCCCTGGTCGTGGTACATGGCGACGACGAGATCGTGCGAGCCGCCTGCGGCGCGGAAGAAGATGGTGTCAGGCGCGACGGGACCTTCGCAGAGGATGCCCTTCGCTCGGCAGGCCTCGACTGCAGGCGCGATGAACTCGGCGTCTTCACTGCCGAAGAGGCCATGCTCGCCCGCGTGGGGATTGAGTCCGCAGACTGCGATGCGAGGCTCGGCGTGACCAAGCAGCTTCATCGCTTCGTTGCCCAGCTCGATGGTGTGGATGATGCGATCCGTATCGAGGTTGCAGGCGTTGCGCAGGCTGGTATGCGTGGACACATGCACCACGCTGAGCTTGCGGCCAGCGAGCAGCATGCGCGAATCGGTCGCGCCGCAGAGCTCTGCGATGTATTCCGTGTGGCCGGTGAAGTGCATTCCGCTGAGCGTTACGGCTTCCTTGTTCAGCGGAGCGGTCACCATGGCATCGGCCTCGCCGTTGAGGCACATCAGCGTAGCGTCGTGTACGTAAGCCGCAGCAGCTTTGCCGTACTCGGCCCGCAGCGCGCCGAACTCGATCTCGGCGTCGGGATCAAGCTGACGACAGTCGACGAAGGTCACGTTGGGACTGAGGTCCGCGAGATGCACTCCCGTGACGCGCTGACCGGCGCGCAAGGTTGCGGCATCGCCGAGCAGCAACCACTGCGCGGCTTGCTGCAGCTCCACGTCCTGCAGCGCCTTGAGCGTTACCTCAACACCCACGCCTGCGGGATCTCCCAACGTTACCGCGATTCGCGGCATGGCTCCCTCTATGCTCACAACGAACTCCTCCCTGCCTCTGCATGTGCTGGGCGGAAGCTCTCCGCGATGTCGCACAGCACGGTTGTTTCACCAAAGCCGCCGGACTTGAGCAGCACAGGCACTCCATGGAACCTTCCACCGATTGCGACGCAGCGCGGCAGGCCTACAGCAAATTCGTCCACCACCTGAAGTGACGTGATGCCAAGCGCCGCGAGGACGAGCGATGCTGTATCGCCGCCCGTAACGAAGAGGCAGCCGATCTCTTGCGGCTCGAACCCCAAGATCGCATCGAGCACACAGTCGCGCGCTGAAGCACCGCGGGGCACCGCTATGATCCGCACATGAGCATGCTGCGAACGCTGCAATGCGATTGCGTCCACCTGGGCACGGGTGACGGCGTGGGTGCTGCCTATGAACATCAGAACGGTCCTTGCTGTATCCAGAGGAGCGCGGTCTTCCGGATCCTTGATAGAGACGGTGGGGCCGAGACTCTTTGCGAGCGCATGCGCTAAGCCTGCGGAGCCGATCCAGAGCGGGTCGGCGAGGACATCGTTTGCAGCTTCCACGAGCGTGTCGAGATGCTGCTGCGACTGGGCATCGCATAGCAGGAGTGTGCCGGTAGAAGCGGCATGATCCTCCAACGTGGACCGCAGCTCGTGCGTGCTGCTGCTTGCTGCGAGCTGGCGGACCTCAAGGCCCTGCTCGCGGAGCACGGCGAATAGCGGCAGCGTACGCGCGCCGGCTACGTCGCAAACTTTCAGCACGCCGTCATGCACGATGCGACCTGCCTGCGGGAAGGCTGGCGCAAGCAGCGCGAGGCGGTTGGGTCGAAGACGGCGCATCGCCGCGATCTCGGCTACGGTGTTGCCACGGAAGACGGAGTCGATCTTATTGAAGAGCACCCCTGCCGGAGGCAGGTTGAACAAGTGGCGTGCCAGTGCGTGCTCGACGGATGTTGCATCCGCATCGCGCGATTCGGTGCTGCAGGACCATACGTCGCAGGCGGATGATGGAGATGCATTTTTCGCGACGCCTACCTCCGTGCGGAGGCCATGCATCGCGAACGGCGCGGCGGCATCGCAGGCGCCCGTGAGGTCATCGGCAAGGATCGCGAGCCGCAGACTGGGCGCGTGATTCGTGTTGGGGCGATCTTCAACGTTGTTCAGCAATCGTTTTCTCGATCGTCACTGGGATTGCAGCGGGCGACGTTCCGGAGTTCCGGGCGTTTCATTCGGTCGCCCACCTGTGAAACTCCAACTGCACTCCTGAAATCTATTCGCTCGTGTGGTCCTCGCGCAACCACGGGGATTTCACTTCACGGGGCGGTATTGTCCAACGGTCGAGCCTGCACGTACCCAGCTCTCCGGGAAGCTTACGTCCTTGATGGTCTGCCTGCGGAAGGTGAAGCTGACGTGGATGCGGCCGTCGCGGGTTTGAAAGACGCTGGGGTAGGAGTACTCCTCGCGACCGGGGATGTGTGGTTTGTTTTCGATTGAGCCATAACCGGGGCGACCTGTCTCGATGTCTCTCACCGCGGCCCAGGTCGCGCCGCCGTCGGTGGAGATGGCGATCGAGAGTGGCTTACGAGCTTGTGTCGCGGGTTCGCCGAAGGTCTTGCTTGTGTTGTCGAAGACCAGCGCGAGATGTCCATCGTGTAATCGAATCATCTGCGTCGAGGCGTTGTTGTTCGGCAGAGCAATCTTTACCGGCTCGGTCCAGGTGCAGCCGTCGGTTGATTCGCTGCGATACATCGACAGTGAGCGGCGGTCGCGAAAGAGGGAGAGCAGCTTGTGGGGTGCGAGCTGCACGACTGTGGGCTGCACCAGGGACTCACTGTGCGGGACGTTGCACTCGGTCCACGTCGCACCATGATCGCGGCTGATGTCCATGACGGAGAAGTTGGTGTCCGCGCCGGAGCCGATGCCCTCGCTGGTCATCACGGTGAGCGGCAGTAGCCATGCGCCATCCGGCAGAACGACGATGGGATGGCGTATGAATGCGCCGGCGCGCTCAAGCATCTGCTTCGGCTGCGACCAGGTGTGGCCGCCATCGTGCGAGGTCACCTCGAGCACGCGTGCCTGGTTCTCGCCGCCGTCCGACGGTTGCGTGGTGTGGTACAGATGCAGCACGCCATCGGGGGCCTCAAAGAGCATGGGGTTCTGGTAGGACTGGCCGTCGTGATGATCGATGACGAGAGGTTTGGTCCACTGCTTCGAGCCGCGATCGAGTCGCGAAAGAACGATGGCGACGCCGCTTTCGCCTTCCCAGGTGCCGGAGAACCAGACGCAGAGGAGGTCGCCGTTACGCAGCTGGAGCAGGTTCGAGGCATGGGAGCTGGGAAAGGCGATGGGCAAAAAGGCGTAACGAAGCTGAGGGTCGGACTTGTCGACGCGGACGATGCCATCGGCCTGCGCGACAATGCTGGGGTCGACGAGCGGCTTCATGGGCGGCGCAGTCTGCGCGAGCGCCATGGACGCGAGATGCGCCGCGACGAACACGAGTCCGAGCTTGCTTAAGCGGCTTGAGGGGATTCGACGAGTGGTCATCGGTGCATGATGCGAGGACAAGTCCGATCCCTTCCATGGTTGCTGAGATGGAGCAATTCGCTGGAGACGATTTTATCTATGACGGCGCACCTTCAATCCGCATGGTGGATTCTTGTGCCCGCCGTGCTGTCGACTTCTCCGCCGCTTGCTCCTGCCTGTCGCTCGTGGCTAGGGCTCTCGTGGTGCGGTGAGCAGCGCCTTAATGCGAGAGACCAGCGAACCGCTACCATGGCGCAGGTCGAGCAGAGCTCGAAGTTCTCGATACGTCCGCGTGGAGGCTGGGAACCAGTGGCGCTCGTGGGTTCCGGTTCCAGAGACATCCATCACGGTCTTGATGCGCGAGAAGGCCTGTAGTCCGGCGACACCGTGATAACGCCCGTAGCCGCTGGCGCGATTACCTCCGAAGACAGCCTGCGGATTGCCGACCTGCCGGATCGCATCGTTGAGGCTTACGCTGCCGGTGTTGAGGCTGCCTGCGATGCGCGCGGCCTGGGCGTGATCGCCGGTGAAGACAGAGGCTGAGAGCGCGAAGGACGAGGCGTTCGCTTGTGCGATGGCATCGGATTCGTCGTCGAACGGCTCGAGCCAGACGATTGGGCCGAAGGTTTCTTCGGTGCGAATGCGAGCTTCGGGAGGAACGTTGGAGAAGATGAGCGGGCCGATGTTCTCCGAGGCGCGATCGAAGGATGTATGCAGCGTTGCGCCTCGCGAGATGGCATCGTCCGCCCACGCGGCGAGGGATTGTCGCAGGGGAGGCAGGCGTATTGGGCCGATGTCGCTGGTCAGGGTGGAACCGACGCGAAGCTGCTTTGCGCGTTCGACGAAGCGTGGGAGGAATGTATTGAAGAGGGGCCGCTGCACGAGGATGCGCTTGGCTCCGACACAGACCTGGCCGGCGTTCGAGAAGGCCGCGTAGCAGACGCCTTCGATCGCGCGAGCGAGCGGGGCCGAGGCGAAGACGAGGCAGGCATCCTTGCCACCGAGTTCGAGGACGCAGGGGATGAGCTTTTCCGCGGCGCGTTGTGCGACCGCGCGGCCATTGTGGCTGGAGCCGGTAAAGAAGACGATATCCGGGCCAGCGTCGAGCAGCGCTGCGCCTTCACTACCGTCGCCGGAGCTTACCGTCAGCAGTCCTTCGGGCAGGTCGGCATCGCGTACGAGCGCTGCGATCATGGCAGCGGTGTTCGGTGTGAACTCGGAACACTTGAGCATGACGGCGTTGCCGGCAAAGAGCGCGGTGGTCGCGGGGATGAAAGCCAACTGCAGTGGATAGTTCCACGGCGCGATCACCAGTGCGACGCCGTGCGGCTCCCAGCTTTCGGTGAAGCGGCAACCCGCATAGAGGATCGGCGGCGCTCCCACGCGGCGTGGGGCGAGGACCTTCGCGGCATGCTTCTCGCACCAGTGCAGATGCTCGAGGGTGACCATCAGGTCGCCGGAGAGTGCATCGAGCGGAGGCTTGCCGACCTCTGCGGAGATCGTTGCGATGAAGTCGTCCATGCGCGCTGCCAGCAGGCGGCGCATGGGGCGCAGGCGCTGTACGCGTTCCTGCACGGTAAGCGCGGCCCAGCGTCGTTGTGCGGTGCGAGCGGCTTCGAGGCGCATGGACATGATGGCGAGAGAGACCGAACCTGTTGCAGAACAGGTTCGAGGATATACGCGCGGGCAGTCGCCGACAGCATGTTCCACGGACTGATCAGTCGAGGTGGAAGACCTCTTCGAGCGGATGCATGTTGTCGTCCGCGTTGCCGGTGTTCAGGAAGAAGGGCGCCATCTCCGCCTGCCAACGCTGGTTGACGTCCTCGGCCTGCATCGCCTGCAGGCAGGCCTGAAAGTCGTCGCAGGTGAGATAGCCGACGAGGAGGCCATCGGGCGCAAGGAACAGCGAGTAATTGCGCCAGCCGGCGCGGGTGAGGGCCTCGCGCATCTCCTGCCAGACGTGGCGATGCCGCTCCCGGTATTCCTCCATCCTCTCGGGACGGACCCTTAGCAGGAAGCAGACACGCTGCAACGACAATCTCCTTGGCGAGAACGACATGTCCCGCCGGGCGCGGGAAATTGGCCGCCAGCTGGAACCCATCGACGATAGGATTCGCGCTCCTTGGATGTCAATAGGAAAATAATTTACCCTTCGGCTGCCGAGTGTCTCTCGGTTCGCGGATAATGGCTGAGCTTCGAAAACTTTGGTTGATTGCAACGCTCATGAGCCTTCGATTTTCTTCTCGTGCCCTGCCGGTCGCCGCTCTCGCGCTGGCGTCGCTGGTTCCCTTCGGCTCCGCCGCTCAACAAGCTATGGATGCGCACCGTTTCGCCATCGCGGGAGATCGCTTCGAGCTTGATGGTAAGCCGTTCGAGGTGCTGGCGGGAGAGATCCACTATGCGCGGGTGCCGCGCGCGTATTGGCGTCAGCGTATTCAGATGGCGCGGGCGATGGGGCTGAACACTATCGCGACATACGTCTTCTGGAACGTGCATGAGCCAAAGCCGGGCGTGTACGACTTCAGTGGCAACAATGATCTCGTGGCATTCCTGAAGACCGCGCAGGAAGAGCACATGCACGTGTTGCTGCGTGCGGGGCCTTATTCGTGTGCGGAATGGGAGTTCGGCGGCTTCCCTGCCTGGCTGCTGGCCGACCCGAAGATGAAGACGGCGCTGCGCACCAACGATCCTGCCTTCATGGTTCCGGTGGAGCGATGGATGAAGCGCCTTGTGCAGGAGGTGGGGCCGCTGCAGGTGGGTTTGGGCGGACCGATTCTGGCGGTGCAGATTGAGAACGAGTACGGCAACTTCTCGAACGACCACAGCTACATGGCGCACATGCGCGACGTCTTCGTCGACGCGGGTTTCACGCATGCCCTGCTGTATACGGTCGACCCGTCGAAGGCGCTGGCGAACGGCGAGATCGATGGTATCTACTCCGGTGTGAACTTTGGCACGGGGCGCGCGGGAGCGGCGCTGGACATCCTGGCGAAGCAGCGGCCGGGGCAGCCGCTGTTCGCGACGGAATACTGGCCGGGATGGTTCGACCTGTGGGGATACCCCCACGAGACGCGGCCTACCGCGCCACAGGTAGAAGACCTGGAGACGATTCTCAGCCGTGTGGCCTCGCTGAATATCTACATGGTGCATGGCGGAACGAGCTTCGGCATGATGGCCGGGGCGAGTGAGTCTACCGGGGCCTATCGCGGCAACGTGACGAGCTACGACTATGACGCTCCTATCGATGAGGCTGGCCACGCGACGAAGAAGTTCTTCGCTTACCGTGACACGATCCTGAAGTACACGCATGAGAGGCCACTGCCGGTGCCCGATGCAGCGCCCGTCATCGCGGTCGCGCCATTCACGCTGCATCCCACGGCTTCGCTGTGGGACAAGCTGCCTACGCCGATCACCAGCGATGTGCCTAAGACAATGGAGCAGGTGGGGCAGGCTTATGGCTACATCCTCTATCGCACCAAGCTGCAGCAAGCCGCCAGCGCCGCGACCCTCACGCTCAATCACCTCGAGGACTTCGCCGTTATCTATCTCGATGGCAAGCAGGTGGGAACGCTGGATCGCCACTACCACCAGGATCATCTTGCCATCGCTGCGACAGCGGGAGCGCAGCTCGACATCCTCGTGGAGAACCTGGGACGGTTGAACTCGACGAAGAAGATGCGCGACGAGACCAAGGGTATTCACGATGCTTCGCTGGATGGCGCGCCGCTGCGCGGCTGGGAGATTTACTCGCTGCCCATGGATCCTGCGCCAAGCTCGGTTGCGATGAAGCATGCAACTCCGGTGGGTCCGCACTTCGCTGCCGGAAGCTTCACGCTTAGCGATGCGGGGGACATGTTCCTCGACGTGCGTCAGCTGGGCAAAGGGGTGATCTGGATCAATGGCCATCCGCTGGGACGCTTCTGGAACATTGGCCCGCAGGGGACGTTGTATGTGCCCGCGCCGTGGCTAAAGAAGGGGCGCAACGAGGTCACGATCTTCGAGCTGCTGAAGAACGATGCTGCTCCGAAGCTCGCGGGACTTACACAGCCAATCCTCGACGCACCGACGCCAGGCTACGCTGCGGATCCCGAGCACCATCGCAAGCCCAGCTCGAGCGATGAATTTGCTCCGGGCCCGGCTGAACAAGCTACTCCCAAGCCCGCGGCTTCGCAGCCGCACTCTGCTGGAAATTCTGGAGGCAAGTAGTATGTGTTCGCACCGTCTTCTTCCGGCACTCGCGGTCGTCGCGCTGTGCGCCAATGTATCGCTGGCGATTGCCCAACACCCGGCGCCTGTGCCCGATGCGCATGGTTACGTCTATCCCGCAGAGAGTCTCGCCGCGCTGCATGCGGGATTTGAGCATCCTCCGGCGAATGCGCGGCCGATGGTGCGGTGGTGGTGGTTTGGACCGGCGGTGGTGAAGCCGGAGATTGCGCGCGAGCTGGCGCAGATGAAGGCCGCAGGCATTGGTGGAGCGGAGCTGGCGTTTGTGTATCCGGAGGTCCTCGATGATCCCGCGAAGGACCTGAAGAACCTCCACTGGCTTTCACCCGAGATGCTGGACGCGGTGACGTTTGCGCAGGACGAAGGTAAGCGCCTGGGTCTGCGCATCGATGTGACGCTGTGCAGCGGATGGCCGTATGGCGGGCCACACATCACGGCGGAGGATGCCGCGCGACGGCTGCGGTTGTTTGCCGTGCCGCTGCCTGCGGGGGCGACGAGCCTGCCGATGCCCAAGCTCGCGGACGCGGAGGAGATTGTCGCGCGGTTTGTTGCTGTGGGCAACGCGAAGACGTGGGATCCCGCAACGGCGAAGCTGATCACCGGCTCACACATTGATGCTGTGCCGGCAGGCCATGTCGCGCTGCTGTTTATCGATGGCCACACGGGCCAGCAGGTGAAGCGCGCGGCCGTTGGAGCGGAAGGTCCTGTGCTCGATCCCTTCAGCCACAAGGCTGTTGCGAATCATTTGAAGACCGTCGGTGAGCCGCTGGTGAAGGCGTTTGGAACGACTCCGCCCTATGCGATCTTCTCCGACTCGCTGGAGGCTTACGGTGCGGACTGGACGCCGACGCTGCCCGAGGAGTTCAAGAAGCGACGCGGCTATGACTTGTTGCCGCATCTGCCAGAGCTCTGGCTTGGCGGCACGCCTGCTGCCGAGAAGGTGCGCCATGACTGGGGCATCACGCTTACCGAGCTCATCAACGAGAACTACCTGACACAGATCAACGATTGGGCGCTCGGGCATGGCACACGCTTCCGTTCGCAAACCTACGGCGAGCCGGCGGTCACGCTTTCGAGCGAGCGGCTGGTTGACCTTGCCGAGGGCGAAGGACCGCAGTGGCGTGCGTTCTCGACACTGCGCTGGGCGACCTCTGCGAATCATCTCAACGGCCGGGCCGTGACCAGCGGCGAGACCTTCACGTGGCTGCACTCTCCGGTGTTTCGCGCGACGCCGCTGGATATGAAGGCCGAGGCGGACATCGATTTCCTTACCGGCGAGAACCTGCTGATCTTTCATGGGTGGCCTTACTCACCGCCGGATCATGAGGTGAACGAGCCTGGCTGGAGCCTCTATGCCGCCGGGGCTTTCAATGATCACAACCCATGGCATCCGGTGATGCCGGCGGTCACGGACTACCTCTCGCGTATGAGCTGGCTACTGCGGCAGGGCAAAGCCGCGAACCAGGTTGCGCTGCTGCTGCCTACCGACGATGCGTGGACCGCGTTCGCGCCCGGCAAGGTGACGGTGAGTGGAGCGATGCAGACGCTGGTGCCGAAGGAGCTGATGAGCGCTGTGCTGTCGGCGGGTTATAACCTCGACTTCATCGATGCGGAGACGATCGATCGCCAGGGACTGGGCGACCACACGCTGCTGCTGCTTCCGCCGACGGACCGCATTCCCGTTGCGACACTGAAGGCGATCGATGCTTTTGTACGCCGTGGTGGACATGCCGTCGCGATGGAGAAGTTGCCCTCACTCGATCCTGACGGCAAGCCGCTGGCCGATGTGAAACAGGCAACGCGGAGCATCGTGCTCACGCCGGATCCTGCGAGTGCGACGAAGGCTCTTAGCGCTGCGGTGAAGCCCGACCTCGCGATGAGCGACATCAGCGAGTACGATCGCGGCGTGGTGGGATTCATTCGGCGCACGATGCCTGGGGCTGATGCCTACTTTGTCGCGAATACTTCCAATCAGCCCGTGCACTTCACGGCGGACTTCGGAACGAAGTTTGCGAGCGGGCAGGAGTGGTCTCCGGACTCGGGCATTGCACGCCGCGACATCGCAGCGCGCGGTGTGAGCATCGAACTGGCACCTTATGAGTCGCGGGTGTATGTCTTCGCGAACGGTGGTGGGCGCATGCAACAGGCGGTCCACACGAATGCTTCGCCGCTTGCGGGACTGAGCGGTCAATGGGATATTCGTTTCGTTGGAACAGACGAGCAACAGCATACGGCGTTGCCCTTCGACTGGAATGCAGGCGCAACGCAGCACTACTCCGGTGAGGCTATTTACTCGCAGGATGTGACGCTAGATACGTTGCCCGGCGGCAAGGTGTACCTCGCGGTCGAGGGGGGCTCGCCCGAGGCCGGAGCACCCAATGCTCCGGCGGGACCGGAGCGTGCCAAGAGCGATCTCCTGCCCGATGGCACACCGAACCCACTGCTCACACGCACGGGACCGGGCACGCATGCCTACTTCAATGCACCCATCCGTGAAGCTGCGCTGATCACCGTCAATGGCAAGGCCGCCGGAGCGTTGTGGCATCCGCCATATCGGCTCGACGTTACAGCGTTGCTCAAGCAGGGCGTGAACCACATCGAGATTCACGTGTACAACACGGCGCTGAACGCGTGGTCTGCATTGCCGCCGCGTGACTATAAGCCGTTGATCGCGAAGTATGGCGATCGCTTCCAGATGCAGGATCTCGACAAGGTACACTCCTTGCCGTCGGGCATTCTTGGCACGGTGAAGCTGGAAGTGGAGGCACGATGACGAGCGTGGCTAAGGTACCGATGATGAAGATGCGAATTCGCCGTGCCGGCGCGTTCCTGCTGGGCAGCGTGGCGATGGCTACGCTCTCCTGCGCCGCGCAGGAGATGCCACAGCCCACGCCCGCCATGCAAGCTGGCATCGACAAGGACACGAGCCGCCACTTTGGCGATGCGCCAGCCGATCCTGGGCCGCTGGCTACCGATGTATCACCGGCACTGAACGCTGCTGCGATCGATAAGATGATCCGCAAGGTGGCTGATTGGGACCTGGCGCGATCGCGCCCTTACTGGGATCAGATCTGGACGGAGAGTGTGTTATATGCGGGCTTCATGGCTGCCTCCGATGCGACGGGGGACGCGAAGTACCGCGATGCGATGGCGTCGATGGCGGAAGGCTTTCACTATGGCTTCCGCAGCAAGCTTTCTAACGCGGACGATGAGAGCATCGCGCAGACATACCTGGAGCTGTATCTGCAGGGTGGCAAGAAGAACCAGGCCATCCTGGATTCGGTGCGCGCGAACCTCGATCAGACCATCGATCTGCCAACACTAAAACCTGGCGATCCGCGCATCCCGTGGTGGTGGTGCGATGCGCTGTTCATGGCTCCGCCGGTGTGGGCTCGCATGTATGCCGCGACGGGTGAACATAAGTACATCGACTACCTGAACGCGCAGTGGGCGAAGAGCTACGACCTGATGTGGGATAAGGACGAGCACCTGTATGCGCGTGATGCAAGCTTTGTGGGCAAGCTGGGACCGAACGGGAAGAAGATCTTCTGGTCGCGTGGGGAAGGCTGGGTGATGGGCGGGCTTGCTCGCACGTTGCAGTACCTACCGAAGGATGATCCGCGACGACCGTTTTACATCCAGAATTTGAGGGAGCTGGCGGCGCGCACGGCAGAGCTGCAGGACACTGATGGGCTGTGGCACTCGAGCCTGCTGGATGCGAAGGACTTCCCTGCACCGGAGATCTCGGGCTCTGCGCTGATCGTCTTTGGCATGGCGTATGGCGTCAACGAGGGCTTTCTCGATGCGGCGACATACAGGCCGGTGATCGAGCGGGCGTGGCGCGCGATGGTGACGCAGCATGTCTATGCCGATGGCCGGTTGGGCGGTATCCAGCAGACAGGAGCGGAGCCTGCATACTTCCTGCCATCGTCTAGCTTCCATTATGGCGTGGGAGGCTTCCTGCTGGCGGCTGCGGAGCTGCACCGCATGGTGACTCCGGCAATTGCGCCGGACCTGGTCGCCAACACCGATCCCGGCCTCTATGCGAAGCTGCATCTGCAAACTCCTGCGAACCCAAAGCTGCGCAGTATCTTCCTGGTGGGAGACTCGACTGTCCGCAACGGCAATGGCGATGGAGCGCACAACCAGATGGGCTGGGGCGACGAGCTGGCGCAGTTCTTCGATACGTCCAAGGTGAACATCGTGAACCGTGCCATCGGAGGACGTAGCTCGCGGACGTACATCAGCGAGGGCCACTGGGGTGAGACGCTGAAGCTGGTCAAGCGCGGAGATGTCATCCTGATCCAGTTCGGCCACAACGATGCAGGCCCGCTGGACGACAAGGACCGCGCACGTGGGAGCATCCATGGCGTCGGCGATGAGGCGAAGGAGATCGACAACCCTTTGCGCCATGTGCACGAGACGGTTTACAGCTTCGGGCACTATCTCGACGAGTATGTGAAGGAGGCACGTGCGAAGGGAGCTACGCCGATTCTCTGCTCGCTGGTGCCGCGCAATATCTGGAAGGATGGGCACGTGCAGCGGCAGGCCGACTCCTACCAGGGCTGGGCAAGAGAGATTGCTACACGCGACCATGTCGACTTCATCGATCTGAACGAGATCGTCGGGCGCAAGTACGATGCGCTGGGGCACGATGCCACGACGCCTTTGTTCGGCGATGGACATACGCACACGACCGCGGCTGGCGCGACGATCAACGCGGAGGCCGTGGTGAGTGGCCTCAAGGCGCTGAAGCATGATCCTGTGGCGAAGGACTTGTCCGCGAAGGGCGACGCGGTGGCTCCCTACAAGCCATGAGCGGGTGTTCGCGAACAAACGGGCTGCGGTCTCTTGCGAGGTCGCAGCCCGTTTTCTTTTCGTTGCGAGGGGCAATCGCAAAAGAAACCGCGTGCGGCCTGGGAAAGCGCCGCACGCGGGAGAAGTGAAAAGAGCCGTTAGAAGTTGAAGCTTCCGGAGAACTGGAAGTCGCGAGGGTTGGCCTGGGCGCCGGTGATCACACCAAATGCGGTGCCAGCGGTGGTTCCCGGGGCTCCCCACGCCGCAGTCGGAGCATTCAGCGTTGGATGGTTGAAGATGTTGATCACCGTCACGCGGGCCTGGAAGTTCAGACGGTCATAGATGTGAAACTGGCGCTGGACAGCGGCATCATCCTGCCAGAAGTACGGGTTGCGAAGACCGTACGGAGCCGTGCGGGGCGCATTGCCGATCATGGTGTATTTGGTTGAGAGATTCGAGCTAAACGTCGCCGGCGCCTTGAAGGCGTTGGGATCGATGTATTGGGTTTTGAAGTGACGATAGCCCGAAGCCAACTTTCCGTTGCCCGAGTAGGCAGGGTTGAGATCCAGCATGCAGGTACCGGAGTTCGCCGGGGCTGTGCAGCCGCCATACGTCGGCACAAAGGGAGTGCCGCTGTTGAAGCGGTAGATGCTGGACACCTGCCAACCGCTGGCAAGAGCACGTCCGATGGCAGTAGCGCCACCGAGGTGATTCTTGCCGAAGGGGAGCGCCCAGACGCCGAAGGCCGAGAGGGCATGGGTGTTGTCGGTGAGGGTGAGAGAACGCTCGATGCGATCCATAGAGTACGCCTTCCCCGAACCGGAGACAGCGCCGGCGGGGATATCGTAGCCGCTGCGGAAAGTGCCGTCGTCGCCCAGGTTGCGCGACCACGTGTAGTTCACAGAGTAGGTAAGGCCGTGGAAGCTGGCCTCATTCAGCGAGACCTGCAGGGCGTTGTAACTGAGGTTGCCAACGTTCTGACCCCAGAGATCGCTCACACCGGAGTACTGAGGAAAATGAACCAGCATCTGCGAGATCGTTGCTGAGGAACCAACGATCCCAGCATAAGGAACCTGGAAGCCAGAGAGCTTGCTTTGCACGATCGCCACGTTCGCCGGGGTGGCAGACGCACCGAGGATGGGAGCCGTGCCAGTGGAGTCGGCAACACCAGCGAGTGCCATCAGATACTTGGGGTCCAGCTGGTTGGACCACAAGCCCCGCGCATTGGAACCGCCAGTCAGGACAAAATGGCTCTCCGTACCCGCATAGTTGAGGGTCAGGGTCAACGACTTGGTCAACGCCTGCTGGATACCGGCGTTGTACATCGGGAATTCTGGAGCGCGGCCCGAGAGATACGGGTCGGCGTAGCTGACCGAACTGGCAGCCACGGTTGCGCCCCCGCTGACGTAGTTACCAGTGTTCACTGTCTGGGCACTGGCATTGACCGTAGGCAATGAGGGCAGCACGTAGTTGGGTCCACCGTAGGCTGTGTTCGCTGCGCCGATACTCTGGAAGTAGGCGCTATTGTTGAGGTAGTACGACGGCCCAGGAGCCCCATTCGCGATTGACGTGATCTCGTTGGGAGTGTTGGCATTCACATTGAAGCCTGCCTGCCCGGTGCCATTGCCTGCGCCGCCGCGGCCACCGACGCCGCCTCCGATCGAGTACACGATCGCGTAGCCTGCGCGGAAGATCGTCGTGGGAGTGATGGAGTAGGCCAGACCGATACGGGGGCCGAAGTTCTTGAAGTAGGTATTTACCGGGGTGCGGCAGTTGCAGCTCGCGCCCGCGCCACCGTGAGTGCCAGCGAATTCGAGCATACCCAGGTTGCCGGTAATGGTGTTGGTCAGGCTCGGGTTGAGATAACTCCATCGGTCCTGGGCCTCATGGAACGGCGGGAAGTAATCCCAACGCAGGCCGAGGTTCAGGGTCAGCTTGGGCGTGACCTTCCAGTCGTCCTGCACATAGGGCGACCAGTCATGGTAACGCCCACCCGTCTCAGATACGGCTTGCAGCGCAATCCCAGAGGTGGACTGACTGATGGCGCCCAGCAGGAAGCTGGCGTAGGAGAAGCCACTGCCGGCTACTGCTGAGGTTGCACCGGTGGGCGTGAAGGTGGCGTTCGGCTGGACGGTACCGCCTACAACGGCTGCCGTGGAATTCGCGGTGACAGACATCTGGTAAATTCCCGAGGGGCCGAGCTGCGAGGCTACGTTGTCTTCGAGCCACTGCGACTGAAAACCCAGCGTGAGGCTGTGTTGTCCCTTCACCCACAGGAAGTTATCCAGAAGCGTGAAGGTGTTCGGGATGGTGGTCTGCGTAGCTCCGCTGGCGCCGTTAGAGGTCCAGGTCGCCTCTGCCGTCGGGTTGGCCGTCGTCGTGCCGAATGCGACGGCTGGGAATTCCGTTGAAGCCTGGCCGGCAGGCAGATTCGTGATGCCGAGGTCGGCTGCGGCACGGTAGGGCGAGACCCCATCCGTAAGGCTGGTGATGGGTTGCCCGAAGCGGTTGAAGCCGAGCTTCAGCTGGTTGGTCATCGTGTTGCTGATCTGCCACGCATGCTCGATATCCGCAATGACCGGGATGATCGTTGCGTAGCCGCCGGCGGTATAGGGCAGCGGAAGAACAACTCCGGCGGTTGCCGTAACTGGCACGTTGCTTCCCACCGTGAAGGGCACGTTCTTCCGCACGCCATACGCACCCACCATCGACAGACGCTGCTTGGAGGTGAGGTCGAAGTCGGCACGGCCTGCGATCTCCCAGTTGTCATACCCGGAGGGAGTGCCGCCGAAGAAGTTGTTGACCAGGCCAGTGTTGTCGTAGTTGGTGGGCAGGTAGCTCTGCATCTTCAGCGCGAGGGGCGAGATCTCCGCCGTCGGGATAGTGTTGTTGGTGAAAGCGGAACGGCAGGCCGTGGTCGCCTTCGGAGGCGTACCGGGGATGGTTGCACTCACGCAGGCGCCATCGGTGGTCGGATCGTAGATCTTGACCGAAGTGCCCAGCTCGCTGAAGTTGCCGGTGCGCATCAGCGCCGTTGGGATTGTCAGGAAGTTGGGGTTGATGCCGGAGCGGCCGTGGTACTTGTCATACGTGACCTGAACAAAACCCTTCTTCTTCATGAAGGGAATGGGACCGCCGCCGGAGGCTACGAACTCGAACTGGTGCTCGTCCTGCTTCGGGGCGGCCACGGTCTGGCCGGAAGCGGTAACCACCGTCTGGTCCTTGGTGGCATAGGCGTAAGCGTCGAACATGCGTGCGCGAACGTAAGCCGCAACGGTGCCATGGTACTTGTCGCCGCCAGCCTTGATGGTGAAGTTGATGAGGCCAGCGCCCTGGTACTCGGCCGCGGGGGTGCTGGTCACGACCTGGAACTGGTCGATCGCTTCCACCGGAAGCGCGTTGGAGACGACGCGGTTGTCGCCCTGCTGATTGATGGTAGTAACCGGAATACCGTCCACGTACACGGCGGCGAGGTAGTTGCCGGTGCCCCCGATGATCGGCGCACGGGCTCCGCTCTGGGCGCCGGGAAGAAGGGTGGCAAAGGAGGTCGGGTCACGCTGCTGGCCGCTCATCTGCAGCGGAAGATTCTGGTAGACCTGGTTCTCGAGCACGCCACCGAGGGTCGCGTTCGTCGTCTGGAGCGCCGGGGGTGCGTCGGTAACGGTCACCTCGGCGGCCTGCTCGCCCACGTTGAGGACCGGGGTGAGGCCGGTCATCACCAGCGCGTCGACCTTGAGGTTCTTCTGGACGAAGGTTCCGAAACCGGCGGCCTTGACGGTGACCGTATATACACCGGGAATAATTGGGGAGATGGTGAAGAGACCATCGCTTGTGGACTGACGCGTTGTGTCCGTACCGCTCGCGTCGTTATGAGCGGTAACGGTGGCATTGGGAATCGCGGCGCCGGTGGAGTCGGTCACGGTCCCCTGGATACCGGCTTCGCCGCCGGTCTGGGCTTGCATCGGCTGATGGCCGAAGAACAGGCAGGTGAGGGCCAGCGCGATCGCGAGGAAGCGGCCAAAGCCGCTCCCACTGATGCGATCAGAGTGGCGTTGGAAACACAAAGGGCGAAGCGTCATCGAGGATCCTCCAAAAGCGATGCAGGGGTACTGTCTTACCGGCATAAAACCGTACGTCGGCGCTCGCACAAGTGTCAATAGGTAAATTGTTCCCCAATGAGCTAGATTCACGGCGAGGAGCCGTGCGCGTTTTCTTCAGCAGAGCACCGATTAGACCCTGCTATGTGGTTGATCCCAGAACGCCATGGGGACGGCCCACATGCACCGCGGGCCAGTCTCCGAAGAGGAGCTGGCCCACAGTGGGATCGCGTTGCGACAAACGGTGATTAGCAGGATTCCTCAGCCGGCTGAGACAGGGCCGAAAGAGACGGTCTACACTCCGCTCGCCACTTCCTGCTGTGCTTCGAGCATTGCTTTGCGGCGGGCCGGGAGATAGGGCCAGATGAGGACCTGGTAGGCTCCTCCGCCAAGCACGGCGCCGAGCAGAGGGGCGACGATAGGGATCCACCAATAGCTATCGGGCGAAGGAAGCGCGGACGCTCCCCAACCTGCGAAGAAGCAGAAGAGGCGTGGGCCGAAGTCGCGCGCAGGGTTGAGAGCCCAGGCTTCGAGGTAGCCCATGGAAGCGCCGATAAGCGCGACCAGAAGGCCGATCATGAGTGCTCCACCGTTGGCGCCGGGGGCGCTCTCGTTGAACTTCTCCGTGATGGCGAAGATGCCGAAGATGAGGAAGGCGGTCAGGATGATCTCATCCATGAAGGCGTGCATGGGATTGATGGCCAGACCGGGATGCGTGAAGAACATACCGGCAGCACCACCACCCGCGCGCGTGAGTTGGTGTGCGGCGTTGTAGCTATCGATGACCGGAGAGAACAGAAGATAGACCAGCGCGGCGCCGAGGAATCCGCCTACTACCTGAGCCAGCCAATAGGGCAGCACGCTGCGCCAGGAGAATTTGCGGTAGATGGCCAAGGCCAGCGTGACTGCAGGGTTCGCGTGGCAGCCGCTGACCGAGGCCGTGGTGTAGATGGCCATGGTGACGGCGAGTCCCCAGGCGATGCACACGCCCCAGTAAGCCTGCTGATAGGGGCTGGGGGTGTAGAGCGTGTACATCGCCGCGACCGAATCTCCGAAGGCGATGATGAGGAACATCGCCGTGGCTTCCGAGATCAGTTGTCCAAGGAACTCTCGCTTCATGGTGTTTCTCCTGCCGGTGCAGTGAGGAGTGCGTCAGCGTTTGCCGGCGCGCAGTTCCTCCGGCACCATCTCGGTACTTAACAGCCTGGCTGAATCCGTTAGATAGTAAGTGGGAATTTCAGGGTACTTCTCCTGCACCAGCAGCAGGGTGCGGAAGTCGAAGCTCTGGACGTCGGCGCGCTCCTGCATGTGGTACTGGCGGATGAAGCCGCACAGCGTATCGACGAAGGTGACGGGGTCGACGGTGTGGTTCTCCTCGAAGGCACTCGCGGGAACCTTGCCGGAAGCCTTCAGCTCCGCGAGAGTGTGACCTGTCATCGAGGCCATCATCGAGGCTTCGCTGATTCCTGAAGGCACGATCTTCGTCTCGAGGTTGAAGTGCACATGCTTCGCGGTATAGGCACGCGCCTTCGCCTCGGGGGTGTGGCTGCCTGGGCCGCTCTCGTAATACTTTTCGTAGAACGCTACGAAGCGGAAGAGCTGCGCGACGTTGGTCGGGGCGTAGGGACTGATCATGCCTTCGCGCTTCGCGAAGGCTACGGCAACGGGCGAGAGCCCGAGGTCGTTCTTTTGATCGGGGCCGAAGTGAAGCTTGTCGCAGACGAAGGTCTTCTGCGCGTCCGCCATCGAAATGTCTCTGGTGTAGACGCGGTCTTCGAGTGTGTAGGGTTTGCCGTCGGCGCGACGGCAGGACTGCGGATTGAGGAACTGATCGTGCCAGATGAGGGACTGATGGTCAGTCGTCACACCCGTGTCGGTCTCGATGGTATGGATGCCGTTGTCGAGGCCTCCCTCGAAGGCGGGCAGCGTGTTCTCCGGACGAATGCCGCGACCGCCGCGATGACCTTCGGCGTCCACGCGCTCAAGGTATGCGAGTTGCGCGGCATCGCCCTTCGCGGCGTCACGCGCTTCGAGGATGACCTTGTGCAGGATGTCGGGCCGGTCGGAGATGATGCCATCGACCTTGAGGGCCAGGAGCTGCTTCATCTGCTCGGGATCGTTGGTGGTCCAGGGCACCACCTTGAAGCCGGCCTTCTGCAATTCCGCGACATGCACCTCGGGGGTGGGGCCTAGCAGTGTGCTGAAGAGCGGCGAGAGTGCAGGCGGGTACTTCGTGTGGTGGGCGCGGGCATGGGCCGCGGCCTTCTGCATGAGCTCCATGTAGGGATCGCTCGTGGCCGAGTCGCTGCTCTGTGCCACGAGCATCGGGGCGCAAAGGGCAGCAGCGAACAGCGCGAGCGGGAGGAGCGTATGGAACAACATAGGGCAGCGACCTTTATAGCGTATGGGCGTGGAGCTTGGGGAAGAGATCTTCGAGTGCACAGCGTGGTCCTTTCGTCGGATCGTTCAGGGTTGGGCTCGTGTTGTGGCTCGGGGGGTTGACGGGTTGTGCGAAGGTGGCGGCGGTTAGGCTTCGCGATAGACGTAGCCCTGCGCCAGCTGAAGGAACGCGTCGAGATCGACCTGCTGCTGCTCGGCGGTGCGGTGCAATTCCGCAGCCAGCAGCGCACTTACTCGAGGCGCAGCTTCGATCGCAGCGCGGGAGTTGAGCAGCAGAGCGTGCGTGCGTCGGGCGAGGATGTCCTCCGTCGTGCGAGCGAGTTCATGCCTCGCAGCCCAGATCACTTCACGCGCGCGATAAGGCAGATCGGGATGCAGCAGGTCGTTCAGCTCGGGACGTTCTTCGGAGATTTGTTCGATGGCGGGAAAGTCCGTGCCATACACCTGCTCCCACTTCGAGGCGTCCGTGAGCGGCTGAGCCGGAGCGCCGTGCAGCTTCATGGTTGCGGTGCGTGAGGGATGCTTGGGCAGACCTGCGGACTCGGCGGCCTTGTCAATGGTGTCCTCGCCCATGCGGCGATAGGTGGTCCACTTGCCGCCGGTGATGGTGACCAACCCCGAGGGTGACATGATGACCTTGTGGTCGCGAGAGAGCTGCGAGGTCTTGCCGCTGCCGTGGCGTACGAGGGGACGTTGCCCGCTCCACACGCTCTGGATCTCGGCTGGCGCGGGTGTACGGCCCATGTACTTCGTGACGTGTTCGAGCAGGAAGTTGCGCTCGACGGGAAGCGCGCGTGGTTCGTCGACTCCATGCTCGACAGGTTCGTCCGTGGTACCCACCAGTACCGCGCCCTGCCAGGGGATCGCGAAGAGTACACGGCCGTCGCTGGTCTTGGGGATCATCATGGCGGTGTCGCCGGGCAGGTAGTCCTTCGGGAGCACGAAGTGCGTGCCCTGGCTGACGCTGAGCAGCGCCTGATTGGGGTGACCGTCCATGGCGAGCACCGTGCCTACGTTGACTCCGGTCGCGTTGATGACGACACGGGCGCGCAGGTCGAACTCAGCTCCTGTTTCGCGATCTAGAGCATGTGCTCCGCGGATTTTTCCGGCGTCTTCGATGAGGCTCGTGACCTCGCAGTAGTTGAGGGCGATGCCTCCGAGGTCTTCGACCGTCCGCATCAGGGTAATGGCGTAGCGCGAGTCGTCGAACTGGCCGTCGTGATAGAGGATGCCGCCGCGAAGATCGTGCCGCGCAGCGCCAGTAAGCAGCGCGCTCGCTTCGTCGCGCGAGAGCACGTAGGACTTGCCCAGCGAGAGCTTGCCCGACATCCACTCGTACACCTTGAGGCCGAAGCCGTAGTACGGCAGCGCGAACCAGTCGTAGGCGGGCACGACGAAGCTGAGGTCGTGGGCGAGGTGCGGCGCGTTGCGCAGCATGCGGCCGCGCTCCTGCAAGGCATCGAGGACTAGCGTGAGGTTCATCTGCTCGAGGTAGCGGACGCCGCCGTGGGCAAGCTTGGTGCTGCGGCTCGATGTGCCTTTGGCGAAGTCTGTGCGCTCGACGAGCAGCGTTCGATAGCCGCGCGAGGCTGACTCCACCGCGCAGCCGAGCCCGCTGGCGCCGCCGCCGATCACGAGGACATCCCAGATGATCGATGCATCACCGAGTTCGCGCAGTCGGTCTTCTCGTGTCCTCACGCCTGCTCCCACTCGCGGGCTCGCTCTAACGCGCGATGCCAAGTGGCGCGGACTTGTTTGCGCTGGTCGGCATCAATCTGCGGCTTGAAGTTGCGATCCATCTGCCACTGCTCACTGATGGCTTCGGTGTTCGCCCAGTAGCCAACGGCGAGACCCGCGAGATAGGCGGCTCCGAGCGCGGTCGCCTCAGCATTCTTCGGCCGTACGACTTCGATTCCCAGCACGTCCGACTGGATCTGCATGAGCAGATTATTGGCTGCGGCTCCGCCATCCACGCGAAGCTGCATGAGCGGCATGCCGGCATCGGCCTCCATTGCCTCGAGAACATCTGCTGCCTGCAGTGCGACGCCTTCGAGGGCGGCTCGTGCGATGTGGGCGCGGCCTGTGCCGCGCGTGAGGCCGACGATTGTTCCGCGGGCGTACTGATCCCAGTGCGGTGCTCCGAGGCCCGCAAAGGCAGGCACGATGACGACACCGCCGGAGTCCGGCACGGAGGCTGCGAGCTCTTCGATCTCCGACGACTTGCGAATGATCTGCAACTCATCGCGCAGCCATTGCACGACGGCTCCGGCCATGAGCATGCTGCCTTCGAGTGCATATTCGGTGTGGCCATCGATCTGCCAAGCGATGGTGGTCAGCAGGCGGCTCTTCGAGGTTACGGGCTTTTCGCCGGTGTTCATCAGCATGAAGGCGCCGGTGCCGTAGGTGCACTTGGCCATGCCGGGCTTGGTGCACATCTGCCCGAAGAGCGCAGCCTGCTGATCGCCCGCGATGCCAGCGATTGCGATGCCAGTGAGCAGGCCCTTCGTGCGACCGCACTCTCCGCTGGATGGAACGACCTTTGGCAGTACGGAGGCAGGCACGTTGAAGAGCGACAGCAGCTCTTCATCCCACTGCAGCGTGTGGATGTTGAAGAGCATCGTGCGCGACGCGTTGGTGACGTCGGTGATGTGCTGCTCGCCCTGGGTGAGCTTCCACACGAGCCAGCTATCGACGGTGCCGAAGGCGAGCTTGCCAACCTCGGCCTTGGCGCGCGCGCCCTCCACGTGGTCGAGCATCCAGACGAGCTTGCTGGCCGAGAAGTAGGCATCGGGCAGCAGGCCAGTCTTCTCCTGGATCTTGGGAGCGAGGCCGCGTTCTCGTAGCGCATCGCACCATGCAGAGGTGCGGCGGTCCTGCCACACGATGGCGGCGTAGACGGGCTCGCCGGTCTCGCGGTCCCAGAGGATGGTGGTTTCACGCTGATTGGTAATGCCGATGGCAGCGATGTTGCGCTCGGTGAGGTCGGCAGCGGCGAGGGCTTCGTTGACCACACCGCTCTGCGACGACCAGATGTCCATCGGGCAGTGCTCGACCCAGCCGGGCTGCGGGAAGTGCTGCTCAAAGGGCCGCTGCGCGAGTGCGACGACGTTGCCGGCGGCGTCGATTACCATCGCGCGCGAGCTGGTCGTGCCCTGGTCGAGCGCGAGAATGTATTGCTTGTCTGCCATTGTGTCCTCTTCCCGTTGCGCATTCCGTACGTGCAGGAGCGCGATTCCGCGCGCAGGGAGAGCATACCTTCGGAAGCGTTGCTACAACAAAGAGCGAATGAAACAAAGACGCGGCCCGGGCCTGTGTGGGGCCCGGGCCGCGTGCGGAGGGTTAGTAGAGGATCTTCAGACCGAACTGGATCACGCGCGGTGTGAAGGTGCTGGTGATCTGGCCGGTGTTGGTGACGCCATTGGTGACGGTGGGAGCGGTGATGGTACTTACCGGGACCGATCCGCCGACGCCAGCGATCGTAGTGGTGGTTCCCTGTGAGAGCGAAAGCGCGCCGGGCAGGTAGTAGTTGGTGTGATTGAAGAGGTTGTAGAACTCCGTGCGGAACTCGACCTTGAGACCTTCGACCGGCGTGGCGAACTTCTTGTTGATCGCGAAGTCGGTCTGGTAGAAGGCAGGTGAACGGCCGGGGTTGCGGCTTGCGGTGCCAAAGGGGCTGAGCAGGTTGGCAGAGGCGTCTTTGACCGGCGGCAGGACGAAGGCGTTGACGTTGATGTAGTCGACGTAGCCCGTTCCGTTGGTGGCGCGGATGCCGGTGCCGTTCGTGACCTTGCTACCTGGTACACGGTCAGGACGATACTCGTTGGCGCCGCGGTAGGTGGCGGTGATCTGAGGCGAGAGCTGCTGGCCGCCGGAGACCGTGGGGCCGCCGGTGTAAGCAGGGGTGCTGGCGCCGCTTGGCGAGTAGGTGACGTTGAAGGGCGTGCCGGCCTGCGCGGTGTTGATGAGGCTGATCTGCCATCCACCGAGCAAGGACTCGCCTGCACCCTTCATGTCATGCAGGAAGGGCTTGCCGTTGCCGAAGGGAAGCTCGTAAACGAGGCTGGTGACGTTGGAGAGCGGAAGATTGTAGTCCGACTGCGAGTAGTCCGCGCGGATGTTGTTGGCGTCCTGCGGCGAGGGTGTGTTGCCTTCGAGCGAGGCGCTGGCATTATCCAGCGAGTGCTGCCAGTTGAAGGAGTTGAGCAGCGTGAGTCCGCCCGAGAAGCGCTGTTCGTACTTGGCCTGCAGCGAGTTGAAGTTGGAGGTGAACTCGTTGAGGGCTTCCGTGATGTCCGAAGGCCAGCTACCGAATGGGCGAGCGAAGCCGGCGGAGGGGTTCTTCTGGTTGCCGTTGAGGAAGCCCTGCAGCTTGAGACCGTGGTTGCCGACGTAGGCGATATCGAGCACCGAGTTCTTGATCAGGGTGCGCTGCACCGAGAGGAAGTAGCTCTCCACGTAGCTGTCGCGCGTGTTCTTGGGGACCCATGTGATGTTGTCAGTGGCGGGGTTGAAGCTGGTCACGAGGCCGCTGGGATAGCCCTGGCTGGCGGTGGCGTAGCAGGAAGGCGTGGTGGCGCCGGTGGCGATGATCTGCGGGGGCAGCGGCGTGACGCAGTGGTTGGCGACGGTGGGCGCGATCTGCGTGACCGAGGCAAACTGTGCCTGGGGAGCGTTGATGTTGAGGATGTCGCCCGAACCGGCGCGGGTGTAGTGGACGTAGCTAACGCCGAAGCCGCCGCGGATGTCGGTCTTGGGCGTGGCGGCGTAGGAGAAACCGATGCGCGGGGCGAAGTCGTTGAGGTCTGGATTGACCAGGGTGCGACCGTAGACGCCGCCAAGGGAGACGGGTGTGATGCCGTTGCCCTGCACGGCGCCCGGTGTTGTGGTGAGCACGGTCTGGGTGGTCGGATCCCAGTTGGAGATGTTGTTGTGCAGGTCGGCGTAGGGCGAGCCGTACTCCCAGCGCAAGCCCAGGTTGAGCGTCAGATTCGGGAGCGGCTTCCAGTCATCCTGCGCGTAGACGCTCTCGATGTTCTGGGTGAGGTGGGCGACGTAGTAGTTGGCGAGGGAGTAAGCGCTGGTAGTGCCGAAGAGAAAGTCGGCCCAGTAGGTATCGGCGACGGTGGAGCCGCCGGCGTTGCTGTAGCCGCCACCATACGTGTAGGAGCCGTAGAGGGGGTTGTTGTCGTTCACCGCCATCCAGATGTGCTCGAACTCATAGCCGAACTTCATCGAGTGCTTGCCCTTGACCCAGGAGAAGTTGACTTTGGGGTCGAGGAAGGCGGGGTTCTGCCACTGGGGGTTGGTGCTCTGGCGGCCGAATGCTGTGAAGCCGCCCGTGATGCCGACGGAGGGAAGGCCGCCCGCGACGACCGGGTTGCTGGGCAGGCCGGGGATCGAGAAGACGTTGTCGCCGATGGAGAGCGTGTACTTGCCGGCCTTGGTGCGGTTGAGGCCGATGCGGGCATCGAGCACCTTGTTGTCGCCGATCTGCTTGGTGGCGCCCATCATGATCTGCTGATCGAGGATGCGGATCTTGCCGTTGGTCTGGCCGTCGAGCGGGAGTGGGATCGCCGGATAGTTGACGCCGTTCTCCTTGCGATCGCTGATGCGGAGGAAGGTGCTGAGCTTAGGGTTGACCTGGTAGTCGAGGCGAAGGTCGCCCTTGTCGGCGTTGTCGGTGAAGGGCACCTGCACGGCGTAATCGTTGGAGGCGGCGCCAGTGGTCGGAAGGCCGCTGATCGGAAGTGCCGAGGAGATCTGCTTGAAGTAGTTCACGATCTGCAGGGAGAGCGGGTCAAACGCGGTGGTCGGAATGGCGGTGCCGGCGGCGTAGGTGGCGCCCGTGGTTGCGTTCTTCACCGGAACGACGAGGATGCCGTTGAGCTCGTTCTGCGTGGGTAGCGTGAGTACGCTGAGCGGCTTGAGCACCTGGCGGAAGCCTTCGTAGTCGAGGAAGAAGAAGAGCTTGTCCTTGAGGATGGGGCCGCCGAAGTTGACGCCGAACTGATTGCGGTTGAACGTGGGCTTCTTGAACGGTGTGGTGATGCCGGTGCCACCGACCTGCGTTGGCTTGAAGAAACCTGTCGCGTTCAGGTCGGTGTTGCGGATGAACTCGTACAGAGTGGCGTGGTACCGGCTGGTACCGCTCTGGGTAGCCACGTTTACGGTTGCGCCGGAGCTGCGTCCATATTCGGCGCTCTCGTTGTTGGTCACTACCTGGAACTGAGCCACGGAGTCGGGCGGGACGGCGATGATCTGGTTGTCGAAGCCCTGGTTCGACTCGCCATAGGCGTTGTTGTCGAGGCCGTCGAGCAGGAAGTTGTTGAACATCGAACGCTGGCCGTTGATGTTGTAGGCGCCGGCGCGGACGAGCGAGTTGATGGAGCTGGTGGTCGCCGCGGTGGGCGCCTGGCGCGAGCCGGGAATCAGCGCGAGAAGGTCCGAGTAGTTTCGGCTGACGAGCGGGAAGGCCTCGCTCTGGTAGCCCGTGATGATCTGGCCACGCTCGGAGGTTTCGGTCTCGAGTTGCAGCGCGACGTCCGAGACCTCAATCGTGACATCCTTGCCGGCAACGGGGAGCGAGAGATCGATGCGCTGACGGCCACCGACGGATACAGCGATGTTCTGGGCCATGGCTTCAGAGAAGCCCTGCGCCGTAGCGCTGATGCGGTACGATCCCACGTGCAGTGTGGGGACCTCGTAATCGCCGTTGCTGTTGGTCTTCGTTTGCGTCGCGATGCCTGTGGCGATGTCCGTCACGGTGACGGAGGCGTTCGCGATGGGTGCACCGCTGGAGTCCTTGATGGTGCCGAGAAGACTGCCGTTGTCATACTGCGCCTGCGCGACGGGCGCGACGCCTAGGATCGCAAGGAACGCGACGGCGGCCAGCAGGAATGCGGCGAGCCTGTTCGTGAGATCGGTACGGAATCCTGATCTGAATTGCATATCGAATGTGCCTCCGAAAGTATGTAGGAATGCAAGGATGGCGTCCGCTGTCACCGGTTACGGAACAGCGGCTCTTTTATGTGCCGGACGGGAGAAATGCGCAGCAGCATGGGCTCAACGGGTTGCGCAGACGAAATCTGATCCGACAGGGGTTGACCCCACTATGCCGTTCTCGTGTTGCGGTTCCATCAACATGCATCCACAGGGCGAGGACCTTCGATGTGCAACGCGGCCGCGAATTCATCGTGTGTTCACGCAAAGCAGTGGTCTCAAACGCCAGGGGATTTGGGAGCAAACAACTGCTTCAACCGGCGGAGAGCCGGTCGTATGGTGCGTTTGGGGTCGTGCCTTTGGGGCCGCGCACTTGCTGCGGGCCGTGTGCTATGCGGGTATGGCGAGCAGCGGAGCGACGTACGCCGGCACCCTGTGACGCGGGGTCGCGGCAACGATCGATTCGATCTCGGCAACCGTTCCGAGGCCTCCGCGAGCGCCGGTAAACATGCAGTTGCGTGCAGCTGCGGCGCAGGAGAACTCCAGGATGCGCTCGAGCGGCCAGCCCTGCAGCAGACCGAAGATGAAGCCGGCGTGGAAGGTGTCGCCCGCTCCGGTCGTATCCACGACAGGTACGTTGAAGGCAGCGCAGTAAAAGAATTGCCTGCCATCGAAGGCAAGAACCCCACCGGGCCCCAGCGTGGTCGCGGAGAGTGCGTTGCCGAAGCGCTCATGCATCGCCTGCAGGGCCTTGGCGTAGTCGGTCTCGCCCATGAGAGCGCAGGGGAAATCGCGGCTGACGATGAGGTAGTCGATCTTTTCGAGCAGCTCCTCGACACCGGGATAGGGCTCGTCGAGGTCCGCGATGACGGGCACGCCAGCCTCGCGCGCCCAGGTGGCTGCGAGCGTCGCGGCGGCGGTGTCGTAGCCATCGACATGCAGCGCGCGAGCGTTCACGATCCACTCGCGCTGAATCTCTTCGGGGCGCAGGGTCAGGCGGGGATCGCGGCGGCCGAGCACGGTGCGCTCTCCGTCGTGGTCGACCAGGATGAGGGACTTGTGGCTGGCGGCTCCAGGGACGTTGACGATCCTGGCCTCGACGCCCGCGCGCTCGAACTCGCGAGCATGAAGACGTGCGGCATCGTCGTCGCCCAGCTTGCCGACATAACGAGAGTTGAGACCCCAGCGTGCGCACGCTACTACCGTCGAGGCTACCTGTCCACCGGGCATCACGGTTTCATCGCGATAGCCGATCTTGGAGCCCCGCTCCGGGTAATGGTCAACGGCGATCACCGTATCCGTGGCATTCAGGCCAACACCGACTAGGTCCACGGACCGCACAGGCAAAGACATATTCCATATTGTAAAGGCCTATTCATAAAGGAGCGATTTTGCTTATGTTTCGCCCGTCGTGCGTCTCGTCCGGTTGGAACTTTGTCGGGTCTAGATCAGGAACCGCTCGTGGGCTTCGCGAGTCAGTTCTTCACGGAACTGTGGCGCCGCGAGGCCGATCAATGCCGTCGCCCGCTCCGTCGACGACATTCCCTTGAGGTTGGCGAAGCCGTTCTCCGTCACCACGTAATGGATGTCGGTGCGCGGTGTCGTCACCGGGCCGGAGAGCCTGGGCACGATCTTGCTGATGGCGCCGCCCTTGCATGAAGACTGGAAGGCGAGGATGGACTTACCGTTGTGGGAGGCATACGCTCCGCGCACGAAGTCGAGCTGGCCCCCCGTGGCGGTGAACTGATGCCCGTTGACGTGCTCCGAGTTGCAGGCTCCGGTGAGGTCCATCTCAATGGTGGAGTTCACACTGACGACATTGTCATTCTGCGCGATCACGTGAGGATCGTTCACGTAAGAGACAGGGTGGCTCTCGAGCCCGATGTTCTCATGCATGAAGTCGTACATCTCGCGGTCGCCGAGAGCGAAGGTGAAGACGCTCTTGCCATTGTTGACGGCCTTGTAGCGATTGGTTACCGCGCCGCTCTGGATCAGCTTCGCGATGCCCGGCGTGAGGACCTCGGTATGGACTCCCAGGTGCTTGCGCTCACGAAGGGCATCGCACACGGCGTTGGGAAGGCCGCCGACACCGAACTGCAGGCAGGCATGATCCGGAACGAGCCCTGAGATGTGCCTGGCGATGGCAATTTCTTCCGCCACCACCGTGCGCGGTGCATGCTCCAGCAGTGGCACGTTGTTCTCGACGATGGCGTGCACCTCCGAAACATGCAGCTGCGAACGGCCGAAGACCCGCGGCATCTGGGGATTGACCTCGATGAGCAGCCTCTTCACGTGGCGTGCAACCGTCGAGCTGTAATCGTTATTCGTGCCGAAGGTGAAGTAGCCGTCCTTGTCCATGGGTGAAACGGTGATCAGCAGCGTGTCGACGTTCACATCATCCGTAAGGAAGCGGGTGGCCTGGCTGAAGGAGTTGGGCACATAGAAGACGACCTTGCGGCCGCCGTCGGCGAGGCCGCGCCGTTCGAGTTCTCGCTCACCGGCCTGCCAGAACATGCAGTGCGGCAGGATGCGGCCCATGAGCTCATAGCGCAGGATGGACTCGCGCATGTGGTGCTCGGAGTGGTAGTAGTAGACGCGGACCTGGTCGATGGCGCCGGCCTCGGCGCGGCGCGCGAGAGCGTGCATCAGCGCCGGGGGCTGCGAGATGGCCTGGCCTACGACCACCCTGGCGCCGCTGGGGATTTCCTTCACGGCGTTGTCCGCATCCGTGAGCTTCGACTGGTATTGCTGCTCCCAGTTCATCGTGGTTCTCCTTGGATCCCTATCCGGGTTGCTCTGCGAGTTGCCAAGCCTGCTGCGAGGTGCGAAGTGGAGCGCTGTTAGCAGACGGTCAACACCGGACATTTCGCTTCTGCGAGAATCTGCGGCGTCACACCACGCTCCAGATGACGCAACGCAAATGTGGAGCGGCGTGCGCCGAGCACGATGAGGTCTGCCTTGACGCGCCCCGCGAGTTCAAGGATCGCCGCTACCGGCTCGCCATGCGCAACGACCGTGTGCGGCGTGCACCAATCGGAGGTGAAATCGGGAACGAGACGACGCAGTTCTGCACGGAAGCCCTCTTCTTTCTCCGCTGTCAGCTGTTCGCCGGGACCGGCCACGTAGCTGTAGTAGAGCTCAGACGCACTGTCTTCCGCGAACGAGAGGGCGAAGGCCGCGGCCCGCGCGGCTTGCGGTGAGAAATCGGTGGCGTAGACGATGCTGCGGAAGGTCAACGGGCCGGGCGCGGGGGATTCGCACTGCGGTCCAACCGTGAGCACAGGATGCGAGGTCTCGCGCAGCACAGCCTCCGCCGTGGAGCCGAGCAGAAGCCGATCGAGGCCGGTGCGGCAGCTTGTGCCGAGCACGATAAGGTCTGCGTGCCGCTCCTCGATCATGTCCAGCAGTCTCCGGGCGGGAGGATGTCCTTCGGCGAGCACTGCATGTGCGTCGAGGCCCATCGAGAGCATCTTGCGCTCGACAAGCTGGAGCCGCTCACGGCGCATGTCCATGCGGAGGTTGTCGAGCGGCGCGAGGACGCCGTCCTCATAGGTGCGATTCTGGGCGGGATCGTAGATGTGGACGGCATCGACCGCGGAGCCAAAGCGCAGGCCGAGGGCCATCGCGTAGGATCCTGCAATGCGTGACGACTGCGAGAAGTCAGTGGCCATGAGAATATGCTCCACGTTTAGCGCGGGACGAGTTCCGATGACTGGCATAGGTGCCTCCGTGGGCCGACGCCGGGAGTCCGCATCTGCCCTCATTTCATCCTCATTCGATCCCTTCTTGCCAGCGCGCACGGTGATAGAGGTCACGCCTCGCTCGGGAGGCCGGTCACCTCTCCCGGATTGGCGAAGGAGGCGCTCCGTGTGACCGATATCACGCCCTGATCGACGTTCGATGGCCGAAGATAGTCCGGTACCCGCCCAGGCATTCCGCCTGGGCTTCGCGACGGCCGCGGCCATCGCATCCTGCATCGGGCACGCTTCGCACCGTGCCTGACGCTGCAACGGGAGATCCCTCGCTATGACAGAGACCACGCGCTATTGGGCAGCCGGACTGTTTCGCGGCACTGCCGCCGTGCTTGCCGGTACTGGCACACTGTTTCTTCCTTCTATCGCCACGTCGGCGATGAGCTCAGGCACGAGCTTGTCCACGTCTACGGTGTGCCTTGCTTCGTTTCTCGCCATCGATTCCTCAATCGTCGCGGTGACAGCATGGAAGGCCGGTGGTCCGCGCCACCAGCGGGCGGTGATGCGGGGACAGGCAGTGCTGGGCGGAGTGGTCGCGGCCTCGCTGCTGACGATGCTGGCCACGCAGGTCTCGACCCCCTGGCTGCTGGGCATGGCATCGTTGCCGGCGCTTGCGTCGGCGATGACGGCGCTAGCGACTGCGGCGTGTCCCGGGGCGAAGTACCGCGCCTCGGGCTGCTATCTCTCGGCGGCAATCTCGCTGATCGCCGCGGCAATGCTGCTCGGGAGCGCCTCGCTCGGCCATGCGTTCGCGGCCTGGAGTATCAACCTCTATCTGTGCCTCGTGGGTGCGGAGCTGATCGTGCTCTCGGGAAGCATGCTCGCCAGCCAGGATGGTTCGCTGGTCCGCGAGGCCGAGCCGGCAACCTGCCGATAACCGTTTGTTCCTGAAACAGAGAAGAGCGCGGGCTGAAGCCCGCGCTCTTCTTATTGACATGATGTTCGTCCTACTGCGGTATGCCCAGGTCCGCCAACGCCTTCGGATTTGCCTCGTCGGTAGCCGCCAGGTTGTGGCAGGTAGCGCAATCGTTGTTGATGGTCTTCCCGCTCTTCGACGTGTGGCTGCCGTCATGGCAACGGAAGCAGCCGGGATAGTCGTTGTGGCCCAGGTTGTTGGGATGGGTTCCCCACGTGACCTTCATGGCCGGAAAGATGTTGTGATCGTAGATCGAGGTCAGAGCCTTTGCGGCAGCTTCCACCTGGGGACGCTGCGAAGCGTACACCTGGGGATACTGTGCGCTGTAGAACTGCTCGAGCCCCTTGGTGATACCCGTCTGGGCATCCTCCTGGGTCCTGTACTCGGTCTTCAGTAACGCCATGCCTTGCTTGTGGATGAAAGGCAGAGCGGCGTTGGGAGTGCCAGCCGTCATGTAGCGGTCGAGCGCCTGCTGCGCCGTATCGAAGGAGTGCGCCGCCCGGTTATGGCAGTCGATGCAGTCCATGGTGTGGCGGTTCCCTGCCGGCGTTCCCTTGGCGTCGCTGGACAGGAACTCCGTGACCGAGCCATCGGGATTGGTGATGGCGACATACGGAATCGTCTGCGCAGCATTATCCGTTGCGATGTACTCGATGTGTGCGGAGTGCGCGCCATGGATGCCGGTCCACTGTCCGAGCACATTGCCACCACCCACGTGCATGACAGCCACGGTGTGCGTCAATGAGTTCTTCTCATCGTCTCCGAAGGTGTTATCGATGTGAATGCGATCGCCGATGTTGCGATCCGGGTTGTGGCAGTTGAGGCAGGTCAGATTGGCGGCGGGGACCTTGTTGTCCGCCATGATCGGCGTCGGCCACTTGTGCATGAGCACAAGTGCGAGCTGCTTGGTGCCGTTCATCTTGGCATGGACAAAGCCGCCCACACCGGGAGCGATATGGCAGTCCGTGCATGGCACGCCGCGGTGCGAGGCCATGTGGTAGGCCTGAAACTCAGGATCCATCACGTGGCAGGCCTGGCCGCAGAAGCTGGGAGTGTCCATGTAGGCCACGCCGCGATAGGCCGCGGTGCCTACGATGACGAAGTTGATCGCGGTCGCGATCGCCACAAACTCGATGCCGTGGCGAAAGACCGGGTCGCTCATGTTAATCGCGGGGAAGACAGACGGAATCTCTCCCGCAGCCTTGAGGCCACGCTGCCGCAGCAGAAGACCGACCGCGATCATCACGAGACCGAGTACGAACAGCGCCGGAAGCGCGAAGTCGACGATGATACCGATGTACGGGTTGTTGCTGCCCGCATGGCCCAGCACGTCGACGACCCAGAAGCCAATGAGAACCAATGCGGAGGCGCTGGTCAGCGCGCCGCCGATGAGACTTAGCCGGTTGTTGCCATAGAAGAAGAACGGCCGGATCCAGTTCTTCCTGAAGCTTTCGAAGTCAGCCATCGTTCTGTGTTCCTTTCGCTTCCGTCGTGGGCAGGGTATGCGCGGCGAGGACGCGCTTCAGCTGACGGGCCCATCGGCCTGTCGCGTCAGCGCGTCCTCGCTGCGGTGGCGTCGCGGAGGCTGCGACGCCGTTGTGTTGCGGTTACTTACCCAGCGACTTGAGGTAGCCGACAACTTCCTTGATCTGCGGGTCAGTCAGCTTGCCCTTGTATGCCGGCATCTTACCTTTGCCGTCCGTGGTGATCGCAACGAGATCGTCTCCCGCCTTGAACTCCTTCACCGAAGGAACATGCATCGCCTTGCCGGCGCCGGTCTGAGCCAGGCCATCTGCACCGTGGCACATGGCACACTTGGCCTTGAAGGTATCCGCACCGGCCTGGGCCATGGCAGCGCTGGCCGAAAGCGCCAGGGTCACTGCCAGTCCGATCCTGATGATTCTGTTCATCCCAAATCTCCTCGTTCCGGTTGAACTGCGTTGATGAGGGTGACCCCCCATGCACTAGAACTCGTAGTGCATGGAGAGGGTCACAACATTTGCGTGGAAGTTGCGTGGAGCGCTCAAACCAGAGGAAGGCTCTGTGCGCCCGCTGGGGCCGGTGAGAGACGTGCAGGGAACAACCGGCGTGGTGAGTGAGGTAGCCGAGCTGCAATATACCGGCCCAGACGGTCCACCTTCACCATACCCGTAGTAGTTGTACTCTGCGCGCCAGATCCACTGCGGACGGACGATCCAGGCAAGATTGACATAAGGAGACTGGTACGCCGACTGCAGCGAACCGTTCACCTGCTGTGCATCCGCGAAGAACTGGTTGCCGCTGACTGCGCTAATGCGGTAGCCGGCTCCTGTACGGACCTTCTTGTTGGGTGTGTAGGTGAGGCCCATGGAGGCGTACTGCGTGGGTGCGTCCATGAAGTCCTTCACCGGACCCCAGTCGCCTGTAGTGTTCGGGCAGATGTTGTTCGCGCCCGCCGCGTTGAGGGAGGCCGTACCAGGAAGCAGTGCGGTCGCGCCACTCAGGTAGCAGGCGTTGGTCGAGGTGTAGACGTCATAGTAGGAGTAGTTGAAGTTGAAGGAGTACTTCTCATTCGGCGAGAGATCCACTCCTGTGCTGATATTGCGAGTGTGATCGACATGTCCGATAGGACCGTCCACTGAAGCCGTGCCGGTGTTGTTGGTGTTGTTATGACGCTCGAGGTCGTTGTAGGCGCCCGAGATGGAGACCCATGGTTTCGGCCGGTACAACGTGTGGAAACGATAGTGCTGGAGCTCGCGCGGAGCGACAGGCGTCAGCACATTGTTGTCGTAGGACACTTCCACGGAGCCGTTCATGGTCCATTGCTTGGTGGGCCGGAAGTTTGCGCTGAAGACACCGGCGTTCTGGTCGATGCCGACCAACAGCGCAGCTGTTCCACTACCTGCGTTCTGCAGGATCATGCGGCTCTTGTAGCGGTAGGTGACCGAGAACGAGGCCTTCGAGCCGGGATCCCAGGCCGCGGTCGCGTTGTTGGTCACGATGCGCTGGCCGAAGTAGCCGTAGAGGGTCGTTCCGTTCGGGTTGCCGGTTACGCTGAACGCTGTTCCAGCCGCCAGTACGCCCGCGTAGTTGATGGTTTCGTTGGTCGCCGTGGCAGGTGTGTTCTGCGTGATGCCGGCGGAGACCAGCGTGCTGCCAGGCTGATGAGTGTTCGAGTAGTCTGCCTGGTCGGAGAGGGTGAACGTCTTGGTCAGGTTCCAAACGATGCCGTAGTCGAAGCTCACAACTCTGCGCTGAACCGTTCCGCCACCCGTGAAGGTTGCGTTGCGGATGACGCCATCGAGGCCCTGGAAGTTCTCGTAGTAGTTGACCAGGTTGGTGTTGGCGATGGTGTAGCGTGCGTCGCCAGTCATCTCGATGTTGTGGATGCTGGAGCTCTGGAAGCGCAGCATCTCGGTGGGGATGATCGAGCGCGTGGGCTGGGTGCGGCTGTAATTCGTGATGACATCGCAGGCCGGGTTGATGACAGGCTTGCCGCCCGTGCTCGTCGGCGCTGTGAAGATGGTGTAGTTGGTCGCGTTGGTGTAACCCGAGCCCATGCTATTGGTGTTGCAGGCAGCGATGGTGTAGGGGTTCGCCGTCGCATCGAAGTTACCGATGGATACGGGTGTTCCGTCCGCTTCCTGCGCGATGAACTGGTTGGGGGCGATGGTGAAGTAGGAGTCGCCCTTATAGTGTGTGACCATCTCCTCGAAGGAGACGCGCGTCTGCGCGAGCGGCTTCCAGTCAACAGCTCCCTGGAAATCGTCCGTGCTGTTGCGCTGGTACTCCATCAGCAGGGCGTCGTACTTGCCGATCGAACGATTCGGCGTGTAGGACGGTCCCTGGAAGATGTTCTGCGAGTAGCCGGCGCGGAAGGTGACCTTCGCCAGAGGAAGGACGGTGACGTGCACGTCCGTCATGCGGCGAACGGTGTTGAAGAGCAGCGGAGACTGCTGGAGTGAGTTGAACGGGATCCCGGCAGCTGTAGCTACACCGCCGACCATGCCGTAAGGGATCGTCTGGTTCGGAACGCTTGCGTTACCGAGCAGATCGTAGTCGAAGTACTGGCGGTCGCGACGGAACATCCCGGAGAACTCGTAGAGCTTGCCCTTCGAGAAGTCCATCTTCACCACGTTGATCGGGTCGCCACCGAAGCCATTGCTGGTCGCGGTGAGCGAGTCGAACAACCTGTGTTGTGTTCCGGGGAGGGCGTGCAGGGTGAACGTCTCACCAAGAACGCGCGGCCCGGAATGGATGTTGATCAGCGTGTCATACATGGCTCCGCTGCCGGAGAGCCCCACCGCATGGCCGCCGAGATCGGCGGTCTGGTGCACGATGTAACCGTCCTGAACGATAGCGCCTGTCGGCGGCGCCTTGGTAGTATCCTGGGCTGCCGCGGCACCTGCCGCTAACAGTAAAGTAACGATTGCGATGCTCTTTGTGACCCCTTGACACCTGTTACGGTATCGGGGCTCATCGGGCAGGCGAGAAAACATTTCTGTGTTCGTCATCTCAAGCCTCTTCTTGTAAGAAAACTTCGTAGGGAAATCCATCCGTCAAGCGCGTCAGTCGCTGGCCTTCGAGTGACCGCGGCGTCCGGTTCCGGACGAACGCCGCGGTAGTCTTTATCGGATGAACGCCGGGTTGACGTTCGATCCGTGGATGAACGTGTGGCAGGTGATGCAGGGCTCCTGGTCGGCCGATCCAGCATTCATCCCGTGCACGGTCGCTGCTGCTACTGGACTGTGGCACTGGTTGCAAAGCTGGTTGACATTCGGCACATTGAGTAGCCGGGCATTCTGCGAACCATGCGGTGTATGGCAGGACATGCAGCCTTCGCCCTTTACCGGAGCGTGCTCGAACACAAAGGGTCCGCGCGTTTCGGTATGGCACTTGGTGCAGATCGCATTCTTATCCGCGGTGGTGCGCAGCTGCTTATCCTCGAACGTTCCGTGCGAGTCATGGCAGTCACTGCACTTGATCAGCCCCTCCTCCACCTTGTGGTGGAACGGAGCGCCGAACGCAGGCTTCACGTCGGCATGGCAGGAAAAGCACAGCTGAGGCTGTGGAGCCTTGAGCAGCGCCTTTTCTTCCTTGGCCGCGTGCACGCTATGGCAGCTCACACAACTGAGGCCCGCCTTGGCGTGGTTCGACTGGAGGAAGTTAGGGTGTGCTCCGGCATGGCAAGTGAGGCAGGTCTCACTGATCTGCTTCGGGTTTGCCTTGGCCGGGTTGATGATTTTGGTAATGTCGCCGCCGCCTTCGACATGCGCTCTGCCTGGTCCATGGCAGCTTTCGCATGACGCTCCAGCCTTACCGTGCATCGCTTCGATGCGGCTGTGCGGGTTATCTCCAAATTTCTTCGCGACGTCTTCATGACATGTCGCGCACGTCTCTGATCCCACGAAATCCGAAGCAGGATGCTTTGCATCCTGTGCTACTGCCACAGATCTACCCGATGCCATCAAGAGCATCGTCGCGATCAGAGGCAGCAGAACCAGCGTCCAGCCTCGCTTACAAAGTGCGACCCGCAAAAGGTACATACGTCCCGCTCATTCAGCCTGGCCAAACGTGCGCCAGGACTTTGTTTGTTCACCTAGAGAGTAGGAACAATCGCCGGGATGGGTTGTGACAGTCATCACGGGCGGATGTGCGCTCCCAAAATCCGCCCGGCGCTTACCGCACGAATGTTCTGTTACCGGAAAGCGGCTTATGACGGTACGGTCATGGCCAGCATGCGTTCGCACCCGCATGAACACAAGGGAATTGCAATTCCTACAAGAACCCCCGTGATTTCAGCTGTTCACTTCGGGAAAGCGGGTCGAGAGAGGGCGGTGAGACCGCGTTCGTTAGTCGGACAGTTTGCAATCGGTTGAGCTAGCCGTGCGAAGGGCAGTTTCAATTCGGAACGTGAAGCGACACCGTGATGCAAAACGACGTTGCGTCAGGCCAGCGCGGGGGCTGCGGGCTCCAACTGGCGTGAGGAAGCACGTGCCGGTTTGACCGTCTCCCACTGAGCGAGTTGGCGCATGGTAAGGTCCAACAGCGTGGGCATCGCCTTGCGTACGGGCGGCGTGAGCACGGTGCCCCAGTCGGTCGAAGCCGGCTGAACGCCGAAGAGCACAAGTTCGTCAGGAGGGGTCCCGAGAAGCTGCAGCGCGGCGAGCAGGTCAGCGAAGCCGAGCAGATGCACGCTCTTCGAGACGGGCAGCCGGTACAGCTGCTCGCCCTCAAAGCGCGCCACCGTTCCGGGCTCGCCGCCGAAATCAACGGCGTCCAGCGTGACGATGTGCGTGAGGCCATCGATACGGCCCATGATCTCGAGTCCCAGTGTGCCGCCCTCCACGAGCCGCACATTGCGCGGGAACTCTGGGGAGGCATCGAGCTCGTCGAGCGCGAGCATCCCCACGGCATCGTCCGTTCGCATCAGGTTGCCGAGGCCCAGAACGCCGCGGGTGGAAGAAGAATCAGTCATAACGCTCCCGGTTGTTGCAACGGCTTTGCAGCTTGATGACCTGGTGGCTTCGCTCTACCCTCTATCGACTGAGGTCGAGCGCTCCGCTGGCGGCTGCGGAGGCCAGGGCCTCCACCTGTACTGTGCTATAAAGCTGGCCGTTCGGCTGTACCACATGGACCGCACACGCCATGCAGGGATCGAACGAGTGAACGGTGCGCAGGACTTCGAGCGGACGTTCGGGATCGGCGATGGGGGTGTTGAGCAGCGAATGCTCATACGCTCCGCGCTGGCCTGTGCCATCGCGTGGGCCGGCGTTCCAGGTTGAAGGCACGACCGCCTGGTAATTGGCGATCTTTTTGTCCTCGATCTCGATCCAGTGGCCCAGCGAGCCGCGGGGCGCCTCTTCGAGGCCAAAGCCTGCGCAGGACTTCGGCCAGTTGTCGGGGTTCCACATGGCGCCGTTGTGGATCTTGACGTTGCCATGCCCGAGGTTTTCTTCGAGCTTCGCGATCCACGTTTCCAGCTCGCCGGTCATGATGCCGGCCTCGATCGCGCGTGCCGCGATGCGGCCCATCGTTGAGAACAAGGCTGTTGCCGGGAGATTCAGCTTGGTGAGTGTGGCATCCACCTGCTGCTTCACGTTCTCGCGGCCACTGGCATAGGCGATGAGCGTGCGAGCGAGGGGACCAACTTCCATCGCCTGGTTGTCATAGCGCGGCGACTTGACCCACGAGTATTTGCCGTCGGTGTTGATGTGCTCGAACGGCGGCTTGGGGCCGGTGTAATTGGGGTTGGTCTGGCCCTTGGAAGGATGCAGACCGGCTTCGCCGCCCTCGTAGTCGTAGTAGCTGTGGGCCACGTACTCGGCGATTTTATTCGGATCCATCGTGTGCACGGTGGAGAGATCGCGGTTGAGGATGATGCCGCGCGGAAAGAGGAAGCCTGCGGGGCCTTTGGTATCGCCCGGGGCAAAGTCGCCATAGGCCATGTAATTCCCGATGCCTTCGCCGATCTTGAACCAGTCTTTGTAGAAGCCGGCAATGGCTACGACGTCCGGCAGATAGACCTGCTTCACGAAGGTCTCAGCATTCTTGGCGAGCTGGTTAAGCAGCATCACCGTCTCGTTGTTGATGGCCGCGCCTGGCTCGTCGGGATCCATGCCCGAGGCCATGCCGCCGACAAGGTAGGTTTGCGGGTGAGGATTCTTGCCGCCTAACACAGCGTGGATGCGCACCACCTCGCGCTGCAGCTCGAGCGCTTCGATGTAGTGCGCGACGGCGAGGAGGTTGACCTCGGGCGGAAGAATGTAGGCCGGGTGCCCCCAAGGGCCACTCGAGAACAAGCTCAGCTGACCGCTGGCGACCAGCGTCTTCACGCGGTCCTGCACGGTCTTGAAGTAGGCGGTGGAGGACTTCGGCCAGTCGGAGAGAGACTGCGCGAGTTGCGAGGTCTTGGCGGGATCGGCCTTCAGCGCCAGCGTGACGTCGACCCAGTCGAGCGCGTGCAGATGATAGAAGTGCACGATGTGGTCGTGGACGTTCTGCGTGCCGGCGATGATGTTGCGCACCAGCAGAGCGTTCTCGGGAACCTCGATGCCGAGGGCATCCTCAACGGCGCGGACCGAAGCCAGCGCATGCACGGTTGTGCAGACACCGCAGATGCGCTGCGCCCAGATCCAGGCCTCGCGAGGGTCGCGACCGCGGACGATCTTCTCGATGCCGCGGAACATGGTGCCGGAGCTCCAAGCCTCGGTGACTTTGCCGTTCTGGACTTCCACCTCAATGCGGAGGTGACCTTCAATACGCGTGACGGGATCGATAACCACACGTGCCATGGCTGTTGTTCTCCTTCTTCTCCGCCGGAAGTGAGGTTTCCACCTACACTGCCTGGCTCATGCGGCTTGATCGCGGGACGTGATTGCGAAGGGCGAACATCGCACCGCGTCTTCAGGGCAAGAAACTACGTTTCGCGACATGGCATGGTCGGTGATGAGAGTCACACGGCCCTGTGCCGTCGCGTAAAGGCTTTCGTTACAACACGAAGCTGCCAGCGTGCGCGAGGATCTCAGCGACGAGCGACCCTCGGGTTGAGCTTTCCGCCGAGGTCTCGGTCTCTCCGCTTCCGGACAGTTTGTCGGCCGCGATCTGAATCAGCGAAGCCGCTTTGCCTTCCGCGGCCTGACGTTTCTTGCAGCCTGGACATTTTCCTGAACACCCGGTGCTCATGATCGTTTTCTCCCAATACAACCCTAGCCGCCGGTTTGCACCTGCGCGGGTGATGGAAGTCACATCGACTTGTACACGCAGTTGCTGATACTTGCTAGCAGCCCGGAGAAGGAGGTTCGCCTTCTGCCTCGGGTTGCGGAGCGCAAAACGCGCACTGCACCCTCAGCCAAGGATGGCGAGCGTATGAGCACGGCACCGGAGTTCAATCTGCGGTCGGCACTGGAAGCACGCGGCGTGTCGCGGCGCAAATTTCTTAAGTTCTGCAGCGTGATGACCGCCACGATGGCGCTGCCTTCACGTTACACAAGCCTGATCGCGCAGTCGTTGGAAAAGACCAAACGGCCCGTTATGGTGTGGCTCGAGTTCCAAGATTGCACAGGCAACACGGAATCGATGCTGCGGGTGAGCAACCCGGGCATCGCCGACATTGTGCTGGAAGTGCTGTCGCTGGAATACCACGAGACCATCATGGCGGGCAGCGGCAAACAGGCTCAGGCTGCCCTTGATCGCGTGATGAAGGAGCACGATGGCAAGTTCATCGCCGTCGTGGAAGGCTCTATCCCGATGGGCGATGACGGTGTGTACTGCACCATTGGCGGCCGCACCGCGCTGGACATCGCGCGGGAAGTGCTGCCCAAGGCGGCAGCTGTGCTCGCGGTTGGGGCATGCGCCTGGGACGGTGGCATCGTCGGCGCCGGGATCAATCCAACGGGCGCTGTGGGTGTGGAGCAGGCTGTGCCTGGCATCAAGCAGCTGGTGAACCTGGGCGGATGCCCGCACAACCCGCAGAACACGGCTGCCGTGCTGGTGCACTACCTGACCTTTGGCGAGATGCCGGCGCTGGATCAGTTCAACAGGCCGCTGTTTGCCTACGGCAACCTGATCCACGAGCAATGCGAGCGCCGCGCCCATTACGACGCGGGCCGTTATGTCGAGGAGTGGGGCGACGAGGGCGCGCGCAAGGGTTGGTGCCTGTACAAGATGGGCTGCAAGGGTCCTGAGTCCACCTTCAACTGCCCGGTAGTGCGCTGGAACGATGCAACGAGCTGGCCTATCAAGGCTGGGCACGGGTGCATTGGCTGCGCAGCTCCGAAGTTCTGGGATACGCGATCGCCGTTCTATGACCGCCTGCCCAAGGTTCCGGGCTTTGGCGTCGATGTGAAGGCGGAAGAGATTGGCTGGACCGCGGTTGGCGTTGTGGCGGCGGGAACGATCGTACAGATCGGCGCGAACATGGTGCGCGACAAGATCCGTCCGCCAGAGGCCACGGCACACCCACAGACTCCGCCACCTCCGCAAGATCCTCAACAGCCAGGCAGCAGCCACAACGGACAGTAGACCGTAGCACGCGAAGATCGGAGGCGCACGATGAGTGCAGCAGATAGCACCAGGCAGGTACCCGCCAGCACCCGGCACATTCCTGAATGGCAGGAACCTCACCACAACCAGGTGCGCGTGTACATGTGGGAGTTTCCGGTGCGTCTGTCGCACTGGCTGATGGTCGTGAGCATCACCTCGCTCTCCATCACCGGCTACTACATGCATTCGCCGTACGTGAGCGCGCACCAGTATGGCGACTGGGCGATGGGGGATATGCGGTTCTGGCACATCCTCTCGGCGTATGTGTTCACCATCGCCATCGCGCTACGGATCGTATGGTTCTTCCTGGGCAACAAGTATGTCCGGATCGATCAGTATCTTCCGATCGCCAAAGAACGCTTCCTGGGCATCTTCCGGGTCGCGAAGTACTACTCGTTCCGGAGGTGGAGGCCGGTCTCATACATTGGCCACAATCCGCTGGCGGGACTTTCCTATGCCGGGATCTACGCGCTGGCGCTGATCGAGATCTTCACCGGATTCACGCTGTACTCGCAGACGCTGGACACGCCGTGGATCCGGGGAGCGTTTGGCTGGGTGCAGCTGGTGATCAGCATTCAGTACATTCGCGAGATCCACTTCTGCATCATGTTCATCTTCTGGATGTTTTTCATGCAGCACCTCTACACCGCAGTGCTGGTCTCGATCGAAGAGGAGACCGGGTTGATGGATTCGATTTTTTCGGGCTATAAGTTCGTTTCCGAGGAAGAGCTGAATGAGGAAAACCAGTCCTCGCATTGAGCGTTCCCGGTGATCCATCGATCACCGAGTGATCTTCATCACCGCCCCGCGTACTCCCTCGCACGGCCCCCGCTCGAGCGGCGAACTACAACCCAAACATGGAGGAACAAAGAGGTGACCCCATGGCAGCGAGCACTGTTCAACCCGTACGTCGTGTCTCGGTAGCGCATCCCGAGAAGATTCTGATTGCGACCGACCTGACGGACTTAGGCAATCTGGTCCCACATGCGATCGCGCAGGCCCAGGCCACCGGGGCCAGCATCGTGATCGTGAACGCGATCTCTCCGCTCTACGCGGCCTCCATGGGAGGAGCAGAGGTTCCCGTCGCGAGCCCCGCGCAGTTGATCGACGAGGTCCGTTTGTCCCTGGTGGAAACGGCGGCACGTATCGAGACTGCCGGCATCCGCTGCGAGATTGTCGTCCGCATCGGAACTCCGGCCGAGGTGATCGGCGAGGAGGCACGTGCGGCCCACGGTGCAGCACGCATCATCATGGGCACACACGGCCGCGGCAAGCTCAAGCAGCTGGCTCTGGGATCCGTCGCACATCAGTTGATCGGCGAAGGCAGTACACCGTTGTTCATCGTGGGGCCGAACGCCCGCAGCGATGAACGCGCCGCGACGCCCCGCCACATCCTCCACCCCGTGTCCTTCGAAGGAAACTATGAGGCAGCGGCGCGGCAGGTCTATGAGCTGGCCAAGGCTGCCGGAGCGCACCTGACGCTGCTCCACATCCTCGACGGCGGGCCGGAGGACAAGGTGAACCCTGGCCGCATTCTCCAGTGGGCCCACCACGCGCTGGGACAGCTGGCGACGGCATCGGGGCTTCCCCCGGAGCTGGTGCATCTGCAGGTGGTCGAAGGCCGGGTCGCAGACCAGGTCGTACGCATCTCACGGCAGGCCGGAGCGGACTGGATTGTCTTTGCGACGGATGAGCAGACTTCCGCTTCGCTGCTGAACGAGAGCCGGTTGTTCCGGGTGATGGCCGAGGCAGAATGCCCGGTGCTGCTGCTTCGGAACTAGACAACCTCTGCCGGAAGGCAGACTTTTCTTTCTTTGCGGTCCGACTGGACGAGGCGGACCGCATTTTTTGTTCGGGGTGACGTGGCAATGACGCGCCACACCAAAAAAATAGAGGGAGCAGATTCGCTCCCTCTCGGTTCAACATGACACTGGCCGTAGACCTTGAACTCACTTCGCAGCCATCCGAGGCCGTCGAAAGCAGAATGAGCGGACTAGCAGGCGGACATGCGCTCCAGCGTGGTGGGTTGCAAGACCGTCATGGCGACGCCACGGGTGGAGATGACCTTTTCCTTGCGCAGGCGGCTGAGGGTGCGGGTGACGGTCTCGCGCGTGGTGGCGGCCATCGAAGCGACTTCCTCGTGCGTGAGCGACATGGTGACGAACGGGCTGGCGTTGCGGCGAGCCTCTTCGGCCCAATCCAGGATGAGACGAGCGATGCGGCCGGCCGGGGAGCTGGGGAGCGCCACCAGGCGAGCTTCCTCAAAGGCGGCACGGTAGTCGCGAACCATGGAACGGGCGGCGCCGAGGCTGACTTCGGAATACTGCTGCATCATCGCGGTGAGGTGGTTGAGGTGGAGCACACGAGCGCGCACCGGCTCGAGAGCCTCCACGGTGGTCTCCTGCTCGGCGCCGTCCAGAGCGCCGCTGAGACCAAGCACGTCCCCAGCCTTGGCGATGCGCAGGATCATAGTGCGACCCTCCTGCGAGCTGACCGAAACCTTGACCTTGCCGGAGCACAGGACATAGATGGCGTTGGGCTGATCACCCTCGCGGAACAACACGCTGCCGCGCGGATACTCCATATACACGGAGTTGGCTTCCAGGAAGGTGCGAGCCTCTGCGCTGACATTGCAGAAGGCGAATCCATTGGCGTTCTGGCAGGTGGTGCACTTGCTCATCATGGCGTCGCTCCGGTTGGGTGATCTTTTTCGCTACACCCTCACTAGAGCAACTGCAGTGCCAAACTCGGATTCTCGCTTTTGGGTCACTTTTGCTTGTGATTCGGGGTCTCCATCACACAGAGGAGCGCAATTTGTGCGCGATTTGGCCCAGTTGCTGCGTCAAATCGCGCAGCTGCATCACGCAGCGCGGCGGGGAGAGAGCTGAGACGGGCCCACTGCGGGTCTACAGGCCTGCCCCTGGGCCTTTGCCGCGGTGGTGCCCGGTGTGATGCGCGAGGTACCATGCTGTTTAACCCGCGCGACAAGTGGGGCACCTTACCGGCAGGGTCATCACGCACAGAGCATGAACGAAACCTCGATCGTCGTCATCGACGACAACCTTGGCAGCCTCGAGCTGCTTTCCGAAGCTCTTGCGCGTCCAGGGCTGGAGATCTATACGGCCTCGACTCCAGTGGAGGGTCTCGAACTGGTGAAGCGGCACCGGCCGCGGCTGGTCCTGACGGACCTGGTCATGCCCGTGATGAGTGGCCTCGAGGTCTTGGACCAGGTGATCGCCTTCGATCCTGCGATCGACGTGATCCTGATGACCGCACACTACACAACCGAGACCGCGGTAGCAGCCATCCGCGCGGGCGCCGCAGATTATCTTCAAAAGCCGGTGAAACTCTCCATACTGCGCGAGCGGGTGGCGGCTCTGATTGACACCGCGGCACGGCGGCAGCGAGCGCACTCCGGCGCCGAGCTGGAGTTCGAAGGGCTGGTGGCGCGCAGCGACCGCATGTGGGAGCTGTTCGCGATGATCGAGCGTGTCGCGCCCCACTTCCGATCCATCCTGATCAAGGGTCCGACCGGAGCGGGCAAGGATCTCATCGCGCAGGCGCTGCATCTGCGCAGCGGCGTCAAGGGACGCTTCGTGGTGCTCAACTGCTCGGCGGTGGTGGAGACCTTATTCGAGAGCGAACTCTTCGGTCACGTCAAAGGCGCTTTCACCGGCGCGGACCGCGACAAGACGGGTCTCTTCGACCTCGCGAACGGCGGCACACTGTTTCTCGACGAGATCGGCGACATGCCGATGGCGACGCAGGCCAAGTTGCTGCGCGCGATCCAGAACCAGGAGGTGATGCCCGTCGGAGGGCTCACTCCGAAACGCGTCAGCGTGCGCATTGTGGCTGCAACGCACAAGGATCTGAAGACCGCGATCGCCGAGGGCGGGTTTCGCGAGGACCTCTTCTATCGGCTGGCGATGGTGGAGCTCGTGGTGCCCTCCCTTCATGATCGCCCGGAGGACGTTGCGCTGCTGGCGCGGCACTTCCTGAGGAAGTTTGCGCACGAGTTTGCCAAGCCACTGGACGGATTGACGCCACGCGCGACGCTGGTGCTGGAGCGCCACAACTGGCCGGGCAACGTGCGCGAGCTGGAGCACGTGATCGGGCGTGCGGCGATGCTCACGGAGGGCCCGATGATCGACGTAGACGCGCTTCCGGATCACCTCGTCCATCCGGACGGAGTCAATGGAGTGGATGCCGCTGAATACGTCGTGGGGTCGGGAGTCACGCTGGAGGATCAGGAACGGCGGCTGGTGGTACAGGCCCTCGAAGAGGCCGACGGCAACCAGTCCGAGGCCGCGAGACGCCTGGGCATCGGGCGCGATGCGCTGCGCTACAAGATGAAGCGATTCGAGCTGCTCTGACCGGGGCTGTTGCGAGCCATCCCGAACCCTAAAGGCTTGCGTTCAACTGTTCCTGCACAGCAGCCCGCAGCCTTTGCGGGCTGATCGGCTTGGCGAGCACAGCAGCAAATCCGGCCTGCGCCATGATGTGCGGTTCCGGGTACAACGGGGTGGGCGCCAGCGCGATCAGGGGAGTCATCCGGCATTCGGGCAGCGCGCGAAGATCAGCGAGGTTTGCGCGGCTTCCGCTGGAGAAGTCCGTGACGTCCAGCAGGACCACGTGGGGCGCGAAGGCACGAGCCGCCTCCGCCAGGCCGTTCCAGCAGCAGACCGACCGCACCTGCATCCCGCTGTCCTCAAGAATGGCGCAAAGAAGCTCGCAGCTGGTGGTGCTGGGGTCGACAACGAGAGCCCGCTTGGCAGCGAGGGAACGGTAGTCCTTCGGGGCCTGATCTTCACGCTTCACTATATGACGTTACGGGCGCGAATCTCAGGCGACGGTGATCCAAATCACAGGGAGGCCGCGGGAAGTGTGAAAATGAAACGGCTTCCCTGCCCCGGCTCGCTCTCCACCCAGATGCGGCCGCTCTGCATCTCCACGAGTTGCCGGCAGATGGCGAGGCCGAGACCGGTGCCCTCGCGCACGCCCACCGGCGTGTACCCGACCTGGTAGAACTTTTCGAAGATCCGTCCGGATTCCTCCCTGGGGATGCCGACGCCGGTGTCCACGACCGCGACCTCAACCATATCGGCGTCGCGCCGCGCGTGCACGGTGACGGAGCCGCCCGAAGGCGTGAACTTGGCCCCGTTCGAAAGCAGGTTGGTGAGGATCTGGCGCAACCGGAGCCGGTCGGCGAGAACGTCGAAGTCCATGGGCGCGGCCAGATGTACCGAGACCGAGCGCGATTCCGCGTAGGGACGGATGGATTCCACCACCTCATCGGCTACGGCGTGCAACCCCAGCGATTCGGTGTGCAAGGTGAGGCCCCCAGCCTCAATGCGGCTGAGGTCCAGCACATCGTTGATGAGCCCGAGCAGGTGCTCGGAATCCTTGCGGATATGGGTGAGGAAGCGGCGCTGGCGATCGCTGAGCTGGGCCTCGGTCTCCTCGGCGAGCAACTCCGCAAAGCCGATGACGGTGTGCAACGGCGTGCGCAGCTCATGGCTGATGGAGGCCATGAACTCGCTCTTGAGGCGGTTCAGGCGCTCTGCCTCGGCCTGGCGGTCGCGCAGCTCGGCCATGTAGCTTTCCTGCAGCTCGCGCATGCGGCTTTCGGCCTCGCGGCGCTGCGAGACGTCGCGGATCACGGCGGTGACGAAGGTGTCTTCACCGGCGCGTACCGGCGAGAGACTGATCTCCACCGGGAAGGTTGAGCGATCCTTGCGCAAGGCGTAGAGGTCCAGGCCATGGCCCATGGGGCGGGTGCGGTTGGCGGCCATGAAGTCTGCGCGGTGGCGGTCATGGCCGTGCCTTACGCCCTCGGGCATCAGGTCCTCGACGCGAAGCTGCATCAACTCCGGCCGGGAATAGCCGAACATCTGCTCCGCACTATGGTTGGCGACAACGATCCTGCCCTGGCCATCCACCTGGACGATCGCGTCCGGGGCGTACTCCAGAAGCTCGTGAAAGCGGCGTTCGAAGACTGTCTCGGCTCGTGCAAGCGCCTCCTGCTCGGTCATGACAGCGAGTTGGGAATCGCGCTCGGCGAGCAGGTCGGTGGCATTGCGCTGCGCGGTGAGATCGCGGGCAATCTTTGCAATACCGACGATGCTCCCGGTGTTGTCCATGATCGGCGAGAGGCTGAGGGAGACGATGACTCTGTGCCCGTCCTGATGGCGGCGCAACACCTCGAAGTGATCGACTCGCTGGCCCTCGCGAAGCCGCTCGAGGTAGGCCTCTACGCGGGCTTCTTCGCCAGGCCACGCCAGCATGGTCACCGGCTTGCCAACCGCCTCCTCCGCGCTGTAGCCGAAGATCCTGGTAGCGCCCGAATTCCAGCTCATGATGACGCCGTCCAGGCTCTCGCCGATGATCGCGTCCTCCGAGCTTTCGACGATGGACGCCAGCCATCGCTCCGGATTGAGCCACTCAGGTAAGGGATGCGAGGGTTTCGGGAGGGAGATATCGCTCATGCTGGGATAACTCATTCTATCGGGGCACATCCTACACCCTAGCGAGTACACAGCAACTTTGTCCCGTTCGATTCCCAGTTGTGACCGTTCGCCCACTCGGCAGGGCGTTGCACAATGGCTCCGATGCGTCGACAATGACGGCCAGGAGGGCCAACGATGCGGCATGAGACACACTTCTGGTGGACCACCCTGGGACGCGGCCTGCTGGCGCTGATTGCAGGGAGCGCGATTCTGGTTGTCCCCGACATGGCCCGCACCATCCTGCTGCTGCCGCTGGCGATGAGTGTGTCGATCGTCTCCCTGGCGGCCTATGGCGTCTTCGATGGCGTGCTGGTCCTGGTATCGAGCTACATGGCTGCGACGGCCAGAGCAAGATTTGCGCTGCGCGTGCAGGGTGCGCTCGGGATCGGTGTGGGCATCCTGATCTACGCGACGTTCTTCAGCCGCGCCGGGCTGCACTGGTTCCTCTCGCTCATCGCGCTGCAGGCTCTGGTGACCTCCATGGCGGAGTTTGCGATCGCCCGCCATGCCTCGATACGTTCCATCTCGCGCTGGAATTACACGGCGGCAACGGTCGCACTGATCGCGGCACTGCTTTACGTCGGCGCGCGCGTCTTCCTCGTCCACGTGCTGACCGCGCAGGAGCTGGCGCTGATGATCTATGGCTACCTGATTGCCTTCGGTACGTCGCTGTGCCTGACGTCGGCGCGGATGCTGTATGCGGATTACCATCTCGCACCCACAGACGGGGCGTCGTAAGCACGAGCGAGGAACGATGGCGAAGGACACGATGCGCGCAGCGGTATTCCACGGCACGACCGGCAAAGGGCCGGTGACAGCGGAGCACCCCGCGCTGACGCTCGAGGACGTTGCGATCCCCAAGCCGGCGGCGGGCGAGTCGCTGCTGAAGGTGCTGGCCTGCGGCGTCTGCCGCACCGACCTGCACATCGTCGAGGGTGACCTGCCTGCGAAGCTGCGACCGTTGATCCCCGGCCACCAGATCGTTGCCGAAATCGTCAGCACGGACTCGACGGAGCTTCGGGCGGGTGATCGTGTGGGCGTGTCGTGGATGGGAGGCGTGGACGGCACCTGCAAGTTCTGCACGAGCGGCCGCGAGAATCTATGCGACAGCGCTGTGTTTACGGGCTACTCGCGCAATGGTGGATATGCGGAGTACGCCACCGCGCGCACGGACTTCCTAACGCCGCTGCCCACGCAGCTGGAACCGACGGTGGCGGCGCCGCTGTTGTGTGCGGGGATGATCGGCTTCCGCAGCCTGCGTGTGGCGGAGGTGAAGCCGGGTATGTGCGTCGGGTTGTTTGGCTTTGGCGCTTCTGCGCGGCTGGTGATGCCGGTGTTGCAGGCGTGGGGCTGCGAGGTCTACGTCTCCACACGCGGAGAGCGGCACCGCGAAGAGGCCTCGGGCATGGGAGCGCGCTGGGTGGGCGACGCGCTCGACCAACCTCCGGTGAAGCTAGATGCGGCGGTGACCTTTGCTCCGGTAGGCAGCGTGGTGCTCGCGGCGATCAAGTCGCTGGATAAGGGCGGCATCGTCGCGATCAATGCCATCCACCTCGACGAAATGCCGGCGTTCGACTACGACCGGTACTTCTGGATGGAGCGGCAGATCCGCAGCGTGGCGAACATGACGCGTCAGGATGCGAAGGACTTTCTCCGCATCGCTGCGGAGATCGGCATCCGGCCTGCCTCGCAGCAGTTTCCGCTGGAGCGCGCGAACGAGGCACTGCTGGCGGCGAAGCAGGAGGATGTGGTGGGGTCGGCTGTGATCGTGATGGGATGACGCCTTGGGCGTCGTCAGCTTTCCCGCTTGTCTGTAGAGGCGCGAGGTCTTCAGGCTTCCGGGCAGGAGGCTACTGTTCTTGCTCACCGCTTCCAACTGGTGCGAACAGCGTTCCCCGACCCAGTAGCCACTTAGGATCGAAGCGCTGCTTGACGGCGCGCATCGCATCAATCTGCGCCGGTGTGTACTGCAGCTCCAGTAGCTGAGCCTTGCGCTTGCCGAGACCATGCTCGGCCGATACCGTGCCGCCGAGCTGCACAGCGTATGCCGCGAACTCCTTCAACAGCGCGGCGGCGCGCTCCGCCTCGTCCGTGGTTGCGGGAAGCATGTTGAGGTGCAGGTGCGCATCGCCGATGTGGCCGAAGATCACGTAGTGCGTGCCCAACTCCTCACCGCAGCGCTTGCGGTAATACGCCAGCAAGTCGCGGTCGCGGTCTAACGGCACGGCGTAGTCGGTTCCCATGTTGAGGAAGCCGCGCTTCGTCATCGTCTCGACGACGAGCTGCGGCATCGCATGGCGGAAGGCGCGGAAGCGTTCGCGGTCACGGTCGTTCAAGGCGAACCAGGAGTCGTCGAGCAGTGCCTGTTGAGCCTCGAGGCGCTCGTACCAGGAGGCGAGTTCCGCATCGGCATCTGAGCCCTCGGCCTCGATCATCAATGCGGCTTTGGCCGCCGCGGGAATCTCAGGGTAGCGGGTGCGCAGGAGCTCCAGCGAGAGGTCGTCTGCATACTCCATCATGCGGAGCTCGGCGATGGGACGCCACGCGCGGACTGCATCGAGCGCAGCTTCATCGCTCGCGAAGAAGACCACGCCAGAGAAGACTTCGGCAGGCTCGGGGAGCAGCGCCAGCTCGGCCTCGACGACCACTCCAAGCGTTCCCTCCGAGCCGATGAAGAGGTCTACCCAGTCCATGCCGGGCGCCAGCTGGTAGCCTGCGGTGTTCTTCGTGACGCTGGGCCGAGGGAGCGCGAGAACCTCGAAGTCGATGGCTTCACCCCGCCGATACCAGCGCAACGAGCCATCCAGCAGCGCGACTTTGAGTGCGCGCACATGACGCCGCGTCGCGCCGAACTTGAAGCTCCTCGATCCGCTGGCGTTGGTGGCGATGTTACCGCCAATCGAGGCGCTGATCTCTGTGGGGTCGGGAGCGTAGAACTGGCGGGTTGGCGCAACGGCTGTGCGCAGGTCCATGAGTCGCACGGCAGGACCGACCAGCGCATAGCTCTCATGCACCTCGAGCTTCGTGAAGCGCTCCATGGAGACGACCCAGCCGCCCTGCGGCACGCGCGAGCCCGTGAGGCCCGTGCCAGCGCCAGCGATGGTGATGGGAGTATGTGTGCGGACGGCCTCGGCGAGCATGGCTTGCAGCTCCGCTTCGTTGGCAGGGAGGAGCACGCGCTCGGCATGACCGGTATAGCCGGAGGCATCGGTGAGGTAGTCGGCGCTGAAGTCCGAGCCGCCGCCCTGCGTGCCACGGGCCCAGGCGATGGTGTTGTCCTGCACAGCCATGCTCACGATGCTACCTTGCGAGGGGTTCTCGCGGCTCTTCTCGACTCGGATAGGAGCGGGAGCTATGCGACCCAGGTCGTGATGCGCTCGGGGAGAAACTCCTGCAGCGTTCCGCGGTGCTGCAGCAGACCTGGGACCTCGCCTGCCGGCACCGGCCGCGAGAAGAGGTAGCCCTGCACAACGTCGCAGCGCAGTTCGCGCAGACGATGGAGCTGGTCGGCATCTTCCACACCTTCGGCCACGACCTCGAGGCCGAGGCTGTGCGCCATGGAGATGATTGCGTCCACGATGGAGTACGTGCCGTTGGGGCGGCACAGGCGCTGCGTGAAGCTGCGATCGATCTTCAACGTCTGCACGGGTAGCTTGTCGATCTGGCCCAGCGACGAGTAGCCGGTGCCGAAGTCGTCGATGGAGAAGGCGATGCCCAGTGAGGCCAGCATCGAGACCTGACGCGTGGCCTCAGCCACGTTGCGCATCATTGCGGTCTCCGTGATCTCGAGGCCGAGCATCCGGGGATCGAGCCGGAAGCGCTCGAGCATGTCCACGACAGTGTGTGCGAAGTCCGGGCGCGTGATCTGCCGGGAGCTCACGTTGATGGCCACCGGCACCAGTGGAAGCCGCTGACTGCGCCACTCTGTCAGCAGCTGACACACGCGCTCCAGCACCCAGGTTCCCAGCGGAACGATGAGGCCGTTCTCCTCGGCGATCGGGATGAAGCGGTCGGGCGAGATCATGCCCAGGCGAGGATGGTGGAAACGCACCAGCGCCTCCAGGCTCGCCAGCTGGCCGGAGGTTTTGTAGAGAGGCTGGAAGTACATCTCGAGGCCGCCGCCGCCCTTGAGCGCGTGACGCAGGAGGATCTCCATCTCGTTGGCTTCCGAGGTTTCGATGCCGATCTCCGGCGACATGCAGAGGTATTGATTGCCGCCGGCGCGCTTGGCGCGGTACATCGCGCAGTCAGCGTTGCGCCACAGCCGCGCGGCGTCGGGAGCGTCCTGCGGGTAAACCGCGATGCCGATGCTCGCCGTGAGCTCGATGGTGAAGCCATTGGTGCGGAACGGAGCAACCAGCGTCTGGAGAAGATCCGCTGCGACGCGCTGCGCGTCGCTGGGCACAGAGATCTCATGCAGCACGACGGCGAACTCCTCACCGCCGACGCGGGCCGCCATGTCAACGGAGCGGAGGCGCGAGCGGAGGCGGCGCGAGACCTCCTGCAGGCAGGCATCGCCCATGGCGTGGCCGTAAGTGTCGTTGATCTGCTTGAAGCGGTCGACGTCGAGACAGAGCAGCGCAGACTGGCGACTGTAGCGTTGCGAATGCATGAGCGTGTGCTTGAGTGTCTGCTCGAGGTACGCGCGGTTGGGAAGGCCGGTGAGAAGATCGTGGTGGGCCTGATGCAGCAGACGGTCGTGGAGCTGCTGGCGCTCGGTGATGTCTTCGATCAGGGTCAGCGCGAGGGTGCGACCGGCGGAGTCGATGCGGCGCGTTGTGGCTTGCGCCAGGAAGGTAGAGCCGTCGCGGCGGCGGTGCTCTCTAGGCTCAGGATCGGCCAGCAGCGCTCGTACCTTGAGGACGTCCGTCTCGTCGTCGCGATCGGCAAAGAGGCTGATCACGCGCAACCGGCAGAACTCCTCCGGCGTGAAGCCGTACTGCTTCACTGCGGCGGCGTTGACGCTCTCGATCGCCAGGGTCTCAGGATCTGCGATCCACATAGGCTGCGGATTGCCTTCGAAGAGAAGCTGGTAGTGCTTGCTGGCGCTGGAGGCGGACCGAACTTCGTCCTCCAGCAGGAACAGAATCATGCCAAAAGCTACGAAGTACTTTGGGATGTTCCAGAACTCCGGGCTGATGCTGCTGATGATGCCAAGGTGCGCACAGAACTCGCCCGCTGGAAAGACCGAGGACCACGCGACCAGGCCGCATGAGACGGCCAACGATCCACCCGAGATGCGATGGAAGCGCGCCATGTAGGCGACAGCAACGAAGAGGTAGAACTCGAACAACAGGGCCGAGATGCCGGTTTCGTGCCGACCGTGCAGAATGGTCCAGGTGATCCAGCCGGTTCCGGCGCCGGCAGCGAGAAGGAAGGCCACAACAGTGACCGTCCCAGAGCTGCGACGAAGACGCAGGCCATACAGCACCGCGGCGGACTCGCCGACGCCCATCGCGATGAAGTAAGGGAGCATCGGCTGCACATCCCAAACCGCGAGCAGGATGCCGCAGATCGAGGCGATTCCCGCCACGACGATGACCCGGGTCTGACGGGGGCGATCCTCGATCGGAGCTGTAGGCAGGAGGAATGCCGCAGCACAGCCCACCAGTGCCGAGAGGCTGAGCGACTGCATCAGCCGAAGGCCGAACCCGCTGGGAGGATGGACCATGAGCGCCGCGAAATGCACCAGCACCAGAACCCAGCCCACCGTCCAGGCGCGGACCATGGTCGTCGCACGCGTCTGGTAGGTCGCGGCGAATAACAGGACCAGACAACCAATGATGATGATGTCCAACAGCTCTGTCTGCATCGGGATACAGCTCGCGCACAGGCGAAGAATCTGTGTTCGAGGCTATCGGCCCCTCAGTCAGTCATCTATAAGGCGAAAGTTGTATAAAACATCGCTAAACAACGGGCCTATCCCGCCGGTGGCATCTCTGAACTGATATTTCTGGGTGCAGGAAATGCGCTTTTGCGCGCGGGATCAAGCATTTCCGTTGCATGAAAAAGGAGAAGGCCGCATGGCCTTCCCCCTTTGATCTGAAGCGGTTCACAGCGGACGGCGTAGCGCCGCTACTTACTTTTGACCGCGATGACCTCAATTTCCAATGCCGCCCACGGAGCGGCAAGCGCAGCTACCTGGAAGGCCGAACGCGCCGGCTTGTTGGGCTGCTCCTTGGTCCCGAAATACTTCAGATACTCGGACTGCATGCCGGCAAAGTCCATCTTGCCGGTCTTCGGATCAGGACCGAGAAATACGGTCATCTTCACGACGTCACCCATATCCAGCCCCTGCTCCTTGAGGGCGGCCTGGATCTTCGCGAAGACGCTGGCGGCCTGCGCTTTGGTGTCGCCATAGTCGGCCGTAGTGCCTTTGGCTGTGTCTGCCGCGGTGATGGGCGAAGCGAGCTGGCCGCTGAGATAGTAGGTATCGCCTGCCCACACGCCGGTGGCGATGGCAGCCTTTTCAGTCTGGATGTGCTTCACGGGGATCTGAGCCTGAGCGACGCCCGTCAAGGCGAGCAGGGCAGGCGCAAGGAACTTGAGAGCGAACTTCATGATGTGCCTCCAGGGATGCAGTTGCGATGGGTTGTGTACTCGCGACGATAGCACGCGAGCTACGCTGATGTGGTGTTAGCCGCTCAGCGATTGCGAGTGGCCCTGCGAAATACTCAGCTGCTATGAGCCCGTTGCGATGGAAGCGTGCGGCGAAGCTAGTTGCGTGCTTTTCGTGCGATCGCCGATCATGTTGACCACACGCCGCGCGCTGAGCGCAGCACCCTCCTGCCAGCCGACGATGTTGCTGATCGTGTCCCCCGCGAAGTAGAAGGGACCATCGGCCTGGATCATCGTGTCGTAGCCCTTGGGGCCGCCGCCGTAGCTGCGGATCCACGAACCCTCGTTCCACTTCACGTGAGCCCAGCCCATGAAGATGCCCTTGCGCAACAGCTTCGAGCAGCCTGGATGCAGCTTCTCGATGGACATCTTCGACTGCTCCAACTTCTCCGCGATCGACATGGCGGCGAAGCCGGGCTGCGAGTATTCATCCGTGTAGCCGCCGACGATGATGCCCGTCTCGGCCATCAGGTTCGCGCTGGGGTACCAGACCGGGCTTGGCCCCTGCGCGAGGAATGAGAGGCCACCGTAGATGTTGTAGTCGGTCTCCCAGAATCGCGGGGCTTCCCATGGCATCTTGTAGGAGTTCGCCATCGTTGCTCCGTTGATGACGGCCTTGTACTCGGGCGAGAAGTCATTGGGGATCTTCTTGAGGATCGACATCGGCATTGCCACCACGCAGAAGGCCGCCTCAATCTGCTTCGGCGATCCCTTGTCGAGATACGTGACCTTCACACCATTGCCCGAGCGGCGAATCTCCGTTACTGGCGAGTTGTAATGCACGATGGGGCCGAGCGCTTTAGCGAACGCATACGGGATGCGGTCCATGCCGCCTACCGGCTGCATCATCGTCGCCTGCCAGTCCCACGCTTCTTCATAGAGCAGGCCGCCCCAGAACCCCTCGTCGAGCAGCAGATGCATGTCTTGCGGCTTCTCGATGACCTCCTGCTGACTGCCGGCCCCGGGTGTCACCTTGAGGCCGGCGCGGTCCGAGCCCACGTACTTGCCGGACTTATCCAACGGACCGTACGTGGCGAGGAAGTCCTTCATGCGCTCGCGATCCTCCGCGCTCAGCTCGGCATCGAGCGCTCCCTGCGCCACACACTTGTTCAGCAGCTCGCTGATGCGGCCGCGCGTGTCATTCATCGCCTTGCGCTGCACGACTGGAGCGCCGCTGTTGGCTTTGTCGTTTTGCAGCAGCGTCGAGCGTGAGGTGTTGATCTCAACTTCGAGCGGCACCTTCAATTCGCGACAATAGTTGAGCATCGTCCAGTGGGTGCTGGGCAGGCGCGCGGGGCCGAGGTTCTGGTAGTTCCCTTCTTCCCAGTCGATGGTCTGCTTCGTACCGTCGACGAACTCGATGACCGTACCCTTGCGCCCACTCCAGTTGCGACCGCCGGGACGATCGCGAGCTTCCAGCAGCGTTACATCATAGCCAAGTTTGTGTGCTTCATATGCCGTGACGAGGCCGCCGATTCCGCCGCCCAGCACCAGCACCTTCGTTCCTTTGCCGAGACCCGGAGCGACGGGCATCGGCGTCGGCCGCTGGCCCTTCATGGGCATCAGGCCAAGCGACTGCATGGTGGCGAAGGCGGCTGCATAACCGCCGGCATTGCCGACACGCGTAAGAAAGTCACGGCGAGTCATTCCCATCGAAGCGTATCCCTCAGGTTGCTGGAGCTGCGGTTCTGGTAAACAGTGATGCGCGGTTACTGCGCGGGGCAGATGTCTGTGCCGGCGCTGATCCTGGTGAAGGGCGCTGCGATGTCAGAGACGCTCCAGAGGAAGCCGTTCTTCATCACGCACTGCACCTTGATCACGTCGTCGATGTTCTTGAGCGGGTCGCCTGACGTAATGATAAGCTCTGCGAGCTTGCCTGGCTCCAGCGTTCCCAGATCCTTCGTCAGGCCATAGGCCTTGGCGGGAAGATACGTCGCCGTCTCCAGCGCCTGCCACGGCTCGAGGCCGAACTTGACCTGGGCGCGGAGATTGGCATGGAGGCTGGTCGCAGGGATGTCGAGTGGAGAGTCGGTACCGGCCAGTACCAGTCCACCCTTGCGGAAGTCCTCGGCTACGGTGACCTCTTCGTCCTTCAAGTGCTGGAGCGCAGCGGTCTGGTCTACGCTAGCAGCGCCATCGACCGCTACCTGCAGCCGCTTGTTTTCCCACGGCGGAGCGATGCCTTGCCGCGGATCGGTGGCCATGCCGGGGTCGTCCTTGTAGGGCGCCTGCGAGAAGGTGGTGCTGATGACCCACATGCCCGAGTCAACCAGGAGCTTCTGCACGTCCTGGTAACTGCGTCCGACCAGAGACCGCGAGTAGGCCCAGCCCCAGCGCGACGTTGCGCTGATGTGGCTCATGCCGTCTTCGCCGAGGTCAACTTCGGGCAGGAGATAGTGGCCTCCCGACTGCACGCCCATCTGTTCATGTCCGAAGGCCGCTCCCTTCTGTGCCCAAGCGAACGGAAGCCGCACGTAGAGCTTCACGAAGTCGAAGTCGAGCGCCTTCAGCCGATCGAGTTCGCGCTGTAGCTGTGCCTCGGAGGTTGTGGGGATCATCATGGGGTAGTACACACGTTCGCCATCGACGGCTTCACCCGTGTTGAACAGCCGCGGTCCCGGCGCGAGGTTTGCCTGGTACATCTCACGATGCTCGACCGCGCGATACGCATTGTCGGCGAGGCCCTTGAGTTCCGTGATGCCGTACGCCAGCCACAGCCGGCCCATGCGCGCACCGTAGTAGATGCCGTTGTCGGAATCAGGGTGCGCGTGGTTCTCCCAGAGGCCCGGCAGCACAGTCTCGTGGCTCGCATCGATTACGCGCGTCACGCCTGCGGGTTGCGTTGCGCTATGTGGCGTCACGCTGGTGATGCGGTTATCGGTGATGAGGATATCGACGTCGGTAAGTTCCTGCGCGCCTTCGCCCTTCCAGAAGCGGCCTGCATGGATGAGCAGCTTCTGTGTTGGCTTCGCCTGCGCGAACATCAGGTCCACGGGAATTGTTGTGGTTGTCTTCGTGGCGCGATCGAGGAGGCGTAGGTCGCCGTTGTGGAGGTAGAGAATCTTGCTCGAGTCGGCACTGAAGGTTACTGCATCGGTGGTCTCGTTGTTCAGTGCGTACGCCTTGCCTGTGGGATGTCCAGTTGCATCGACGTCCATCGCATAGAGCAGGTCGTCCATCACGAAAGCCATCGACTTGCCATCGGGTGAGTAGATGGGCCCATCCTCTGTGCGCGTAGTCACGGACTCGAACGGCGCCGGAGCGAACGTTTCCTGCCTGCCGGTCGACAGGTCGATCGTGACAATGGAGCTTGTACCCTCGCGAAAGCGCCTGGTGTACGGCTTGATCGTCGCGATGGCAACGGTTTCGCCGTTGGGTGCGAACGCGGCACGACCAGGAAAGAACGTTGCCGGCGCGAGCAAGCGAATCTTCTTCGTCGCGAGATCGCCGACCATCGTTGCCATCTTCTGATCCTGAAACGCGATGAGCTTCCCCTCCGGAGACCACGCAGGCATGATCTGCGCGGACTCACTGGGGAACGCACGCTTGTCGACCGCTTCCGCTGCCGCGCTCATGTCATGGAGGTAGACGTTCTCAATGCCATCACAATCGCTGACGTACGCGAGCTGCTTGCCATCAGGAGACCACGCTGGTCCCTGCTTGTAGAAGGCATCGTGCGTAATAGCAACGGGCTTGCCGCCGAGCGGCATCACGTACACCTGGTTTAGCGCGACGAACGCAACGCTCTTGCCATCTGGCGAGAGCGCCGGAGCATAGATGCCCTTGACGGAATGCGCAGCCGTCGAGTCGAAGTCATACTTCTTTGGCGTGTAGGTAGGCTTGCTGGTTGGGATTGGCGCAGTGAAGTTTACCGCTGTCTCTGTGCCGTCAAGGATGTTCGTCTTCAGGATCTTTCCATCGCCCGTGTAGTAGAGCTCCGCGCTGGAGCGCCATACCGCAGGGAACGGGAACGTGTCTGCAGCCTTGCCCTCGTAGATTGCTTCACCGCCTGCGACGGGGATCACGATGAGGTGCGCGGCGTTGAGCATCGACGGCCTGCCTGGCGGTCCCTCGGCCAGATCGAAGCGGACATAGGCCAGCTTGTGGCCGTCGGGAGAGAAGCTCGGCGCCTCCAGCGTTCCCTTCGTCGGCGCGATCGACACCAGCGTCGATTGCTTGCCGCTCGTGACATCGACGAGCTTGATCTCGCGACCCGCCGAACCGGCGCCGCTGATGAACGCGAGATGCGTGCCGTCGGGCGTCCAGTCGGGACCAAACTCATCGTCAGCCGCAGAGGTGATGCGCTTGAGATTGCCGGTCGCAACCTCGACTGTCCAGATGTCGTAGGAGCCTTCAAACGCGCGATCAGAAGCGAAAGCGATGGTCTTGCCATCGGGCGAGAAGCAGGGTTCGCGGTCGTCTCCGTGGCCGAAGGTGACCTGCTTCAGGCCCTTGCCATCGGGCTTCATCGTCCAGACATGGAAGGCGCCACCGGCGTAGGACTGAATCGCCACCAGGCCGGCCTTCGCGGACCAGTCCGGGTGCGAGGCCTCCTGCAGTGGCTGCGTGATCTGCTTCGCAGCGCCCCCAGCGGCAGGCATCGCGAAGATGAGGCCCTGGATGTTCGCCAGCAGCCGCCTGCCATCGGGTGACACCGTCACCTGCATGTTCGTGCCTTCCGTGACCGGGATCGCATGCGGCGGCGGAACGGCTGCATGCAGCGTGGGCTGCATGAACAGAGCCAAAGAGAATGGCAGAGCGAAACGGGCGGCAACCGCGCGAAGCATGCAACCTCGTGGGCGTTGAAGAGTTTCTGAAGCCGGGAGTCAAGACGATTGTAGGGCGTGCCGCGAACGCCGTCACGCTGAATCGCGGGAGTACGCAAGGAAGCGCGGCCGGCCGAGAGAAGCAGCGAGCGCGGGAATGTTCACGCGCCACACCTCGGGGCTTACTCTATCGCAGATTGAAGAAGCCGCCGTCGATGGGATAGTCGACGCCGGTGAGGAACGATGCCTCGTCCGAGCAGAGATACAGCGCCAGCGTCGCCACTTCTTCCGGCGTCCCCATGCGCCCGATGGGCTGCGACGCCGCGAGCTCTTTCTTCTTCTCCTCCTCGCGCCCAGGATAGTTCTTCGCGAGGAAGCCTGCTACAAACGGCGTAAAAACGCGCGCCGGTGAGATGCAGTTGCAGCGGATGCCCTTCGTCAGGTAATCCTTCGCCACGGAAAGTGTCATCGAGAGCACTGCGCCCTTGGTCATTGAATAGGCGAAGCGATCGGCAAGCCCTGTGGTGGCCGCGATGGACGCCATGTTGAGGATGACACCGCTTCCCTTTTCCTGCATCGACGCCAGCGCGGCGCGCATGCAGAGGTACGTTCCGCGCACGTTCACGTTGTAGAGACGGTCAAAGTCCGCGGGCTCCGTCGACGCGAGCGTTCCGACATGCGCAATACCCGCACAGTTGATCAGCACATCGATGGGGCCACCAATCTTCGCGAAAGCTTCGGCCACGCTGCTCTCCAGCGCGACGTTGCACGCTGCACTCTCGACGGCGACGCCGGTGGTGGCCGCAATTTCGGAGGCCGCTTCGTCGGCTGCCTGCTGGTTGAGGTCCACAATCACCACGCTTGCCTTTTGCTCTGCGAAGAGTCTGGCGATGGCGAGACCAATGCCACTGGCGCCTCCGGTGACGACTACGCGCTTGCCCTCATACTCGAACATCGGTTTCATGAGCTCCATTGGCGGCATGGCCGCCCGCTTCGTTCTACCCTCTTACGATTTTGAATGTCAAAAGAAGCTTTCGCCTGGGAAATTTCAGAATCGCCGGACGGAGTACCCACGAGCTATGATTTCATTGACGAAAGTTGATTTTCACACTTACACTTGTCTCCCAACTACCACCCGGCCTGGGATGGAAGACAAAACACCTTGGAAGGGCCCTTGCCACCGATCATCCTTCAGCGCGCCCGCGTTCTCGACCTCCGCTTCCCCACCTCACGAGAGCAGATTGGCTCGGATGCGGTGAACAAGGACCCTGACTACTCGGCGGCCTATTGCATCCTCGAGACCAACACGGGGCTTGAGGGCCACGGCCTTACCTTCACGTTGGGACGCGGCACAGACATCGTCGTGTCGGCACTGCGATACCTCGCGCAGCGAATCGAAGGACGCACGCTGGAGTCGATTACTTCCGATCTCAACGGCTTCTATCTGGAGCTCACAGGCGACACGCAGTTCCGTTGGCTGGGGCCCGAGAAGGGTGTCATCCATCTCGCTTGCGCGGCGCTGATCAATGCGGTGTGGGATCTCTACGCGAAGGCTGAAGGCAAGCCCGTGTGGCGGCTGCTGGCGGATATGACCCCCGAGCAGATTGTCGCGGCCATTGACTTCCGCTACATCGCCGATGCGCTGAAGCCGGAGGAGGCGCTCGCGATCCTGCGCAAGGGAAAGGAAGGCCAGGCTGAGCGCCTCGCGCAGCTCGAGGCGAGCGGCTATCCCGCCTACACAACGTCAGCAGGCTGGTTCGGATACAGCGAAGAGAAGATCCGCCGCTTGTGTCAGGAAGGCCTTGCAGAGGGATGGACGCACTTCAAGCTGAAGGTGGGCGGCGATGCGGCCGATGACCTGCGACGCGCGCGTATCGTGCGCGACGCCATCGGTCCAGACAATCGCATGATGGTGGACGCGAATCAGAAGTGGGGCGTTGAGACGGCGATCGAGCGCACGAAGCAGCTCGCCGAGGTGGACGTGTGGTGGATGGAGGAGCCGACCAGCCCCGATGACATCCTGGGCCATGCACGCATTCGGCGCGAGTCGGGCGTGCGCATCGCAACCGGCGAGCACTGCCACAACGCAGTGATGTTCAAGCAGCTGTTGCAGGCCGGCTCCATCGACGTCTGCCAGATCGACAGCTGCCGTGTTGCAGGCGTCAACGAGGACCTGGCGATCATGCTGATGGCCGCGAAGTTCGGTGTACCCGTGTGCCCGCACGCCGGCGGCGTCGGGCTGTGCGAGTACGTGCAGCACCTATCGATGTTTGACTTTCTCGGTATCTCCTGCACGCTGCAGGATCGCGTGATCGAGTATGTCGACCATTTGCACGAACACTTCCTCGATCCTGTGCGCATCCGCCGCGGACACTACCTGCTGCCTACGCAGCCTGGTTACAGCATCCAGATCAAGCCTGAGTCGCTGGCCCGTTTCGAGTTCCCGGCGGGCGCAGCGTGGCAGGAAGACGCTGTGGTCGCCACGGCGGAGTGAAGCGTCTTACCTGCTATGCGCGATAGCGCGTGATGCAAAGCAATTCTTCTTCGGGGGAGACCGTTACGCGCGCCGGAGAGAACGCATCCACCCGCGTGGTGCCGTTCTCGTGCACGTCCACCTGTGCTAGCTTCGCGCCACCATCCTCGGTCACGATCGCGCGCCAGAAGTCGCCGTAGTCTTCCCATGCCACCTGAAACAGCTGCTCGTCGTGATGGGTCTGCTCGACGGGTGTGCTGCTGCGGAGGTTGCAGGCAACGCGGCCCAGGACGTGCGGGTCCCGCATGCGCTGATCGACGATCTCTTTGAGTTGCTCCGACGTCATGCGCGAGTCTCCTTGGTATCCATTGGTTGCAGTTGATGCATGCGGTTGGGCGCATCGCGCGATGCACCACTCCCCGCAGAGCGGCCCAGTCTAGCAGAGCGCTCGCAGGCTTGGGAACAGGACGATCGACATCTCCTACTCTGCTGTTCGAGCGCGCTTAGATCACGCGCTCGAACCAGCCCAGCAACACATGCGGAGCGCAGCCAAGCAGCAGCGTGAGCAGCGCAAGCGCCCCGATGACAGCCTGCGTGAACCACGGCACGGCCATCTCCGGTGAGCCGGATTGAGGCGGCGTAACGAACGCGCGCTTGAGCACCTGCAGGTAGTAGAAGAGGGAGACGGCGCTCATCGCGATGCCCAGCACGACCAGCCACAGCAGTCCGAGGCCGCTTGGTGAAGACAAGGCTGCGGCGAACAGGAAGAACTTCGCAAAGAAGCCGGAGAGCGGCGGAATGCCTGCCAGCGAGAGGAGGAAGACGAACAGGCAGAGAGCCAGGAACGGAGCACGGCGGCTGAGGCCGTTGAAGCTCGTCAGCGAGTCACTGCCCGTGTCGTGCTCCACGATGGCCGCGATGGCGAAGAGGCCGACGGTCGTGAGCGCGTAGGTGAAGACGTAGTACAGCAGCGCTGCGAGGCTCTGCGGCGTGCCGGCAATGATGGCGACGAGCATGTAGCCGGCGTGCGCGATGGCTGAGTACGCAAGCAGACGGCGAACGCTGGTCTGCGCCAGCGCGCCCAGGTTGCCGAGAACCATGGAGCCTGCGGCCAACGCAGCGATGACAGGCGCCCAGCCGGTGCTGAAGTGTCCCCACACCGCGCTGCCAGCGACCGGACCGAGGGCCGCATGCAGCAGCTCGAAGAAGACGAAGAAGCTTGCGACCTTAGAAGCAGATGCGATGAATGCGGCGGCCGGAGCAGGGGCACTCTGGTAGACGTCGGGCGCCCAGAAGTGCAACGGAGCGGCAGCTACCTTGAAGCCGAAGCCGATCGCGGTCATCACGATGGCGATGGCAACCAGCGGAGTCAGCGTGTGCAGGCTGGCTGCGATCACGGGCAGACTCGTCGAGCCGGTGGCGCCATAGAGGAGGCTGAAACCGAAGAGGAGAAACGCCGCCGACATACCGCCGAAGAGGAAGTACTTCAACCCCGCCTCGGCCGCTCGTTTGCTGCGCTTGTCCGCTGCAGACATGGCGTAGAGCGAGAGGCTGAGCAGTTCCAGCGAGACGAAGATCACGAGCAGGTCCGTCGTTGCAACCAGCGTGAGTGCGCCTTCGGTGGCCAAGATGAGGAGGAGGAAGAACTCGCCCACATGTTCCGTGAAGTCGGAGCGTGTGCTGATGAGCGCAGTCGCCATCGCGATGAGCAGGATGAGCACCTGCACCGAACGAATCAGCGCCGAGCTGACCAGGATGCCGCCGAAGACACCGCCATCGATCGGATGGGTGATCAGCGCGATGATCGCGATGGCGCAGCCGAGCGCCGTAAAGGCCGCAGCGAAGCTGAAGCGCAGCGCGATCGAGCGGCGGCGAAGTACGAGGAGATCGAGCGCGACTACAACCAGCGCCGCGATATCCAGGAAGAGCTCAGGCCACGCGAGGTGAAGAAGATCGAGGAACGGAGACGCGATCATTGCCAGCCTCCGTTGTTCGCGACGTTATGCAGTGCGCCGAAGAGCGGGGAGTTGAGCGCGGGCTGAATCAGGCGCAGCAGGAACTGGGGATAGACGCCTACGAAGACGCTCGACGCGATGAGGATGCCCGCAGCGAGTTTCTCGGGGAATGTGATCGGGGGTAAAGGATCGTGATGCTTGCCTGGAGGTTCTGCGGCTTGCTTGGAGTCTCCCGCAAAGAACGCCTTTTGCATGGCGCGCCACACATAGACGACGCCCAGCACAATGCCCACGCCCGTAAGCGCGGCGAGCGCAGGGAAAGCCTTCCACGCGCCGAGGAGGATCATCAATTCGGCCACGAAACCGCTAAAGCCCGGAAGGCCCATGCTGGCCATGCCGGCGACGATGAAGGTGACCGCAGCGAATGGGATCGCCTTATTGAGCTGCATCGGCCCGAGGAGTGCGAGCTCGCGTGTATGCGTTCGCTCATAGACCATGCGGCCGACAACCGCAAAGAGCAGGCCGGCCAGCAGACCATGCGAGATCATCTGCAGAACCGCACCGCTGAGGCCGGTGAGATTCAGCGTCATGAGGCCCAGCGTGATGAAGCCCATGTGGCTTACGGAGGAGTAGCCGATGACGAACTTGAAGTCCTTCTGCACCATCGCCACCGTGGCGCCGTAGACGATGCCGATGACCGCGAGGATGCTGAAGACATCGCGCCAGGAGCCAAAGCCCATGACGTGGAAGCCCCAGGGTGCGAGGCCCAGCGGGAAGAGCGTCATTGCAACGCGCAGGCAACCATAGGCTCCGAGCTTCATCACCACGCCAGCAAGCAGCATGGAGGCTGCTGTTGGGGCTGCGACGTGGCCGGTCGGAGCCCAGGTGTGGAAGGGCCACAGGCCGGCAAGGATGCCGAAGCCGACGAAGACGAGCGGGAACGCCCACATCTGGAAGTGCTGCGGAAGGTAATGGCCAGCGAGCACATCGAGCGAGAGCGAATGCGCGCCTGAGACCACGTAGGTGGCGATGAGGCCGATGAGCACCATCGCGCTGCCAACGAAGGAGTAGATCGCCAGCTTCATCGCGCCGTACTCGCGGCGGGTCGAGCCCCAGATGGCTATGAGGAAGTACTTCGGGATGATGACGATTTCGTAGAAGACGAAGAGCAGGAAGAGATCCCAGCTCAGGAAGACGCCATACACCGAGCCGATGAGCAGAAGGAAGAACGCGAAGAACTCTTTCGCGCGCTCCTCAATGTTCCAGCTGAAAAGCACGCCGGTGATAGCGACGACGCCGGTCAGCAGCACAAGACTTACGCTGATGCCATCGGCGGCGAGGTGGTACTCGATGCCGAGCGTTGGAACCCATGGCACACGGGCTACCGTCACGGTGTCACCCGGTCGCTGCGCGATGAAGCCGAGCAGCGCGACCACGAAGCCGCCGATCGCCGCAGCCAGCGCGATCACGCGTGCTGCCTGCGCACTTCGCCGCGGCAACAGGAGGAGGAGGGCGGCGGCACCCATCGAGATGTAGATCGTCCAGGCGAGCATGCGTAAGAGACCGGTTCGAGTTTGCTAGAACTTGAGCTGCTGCACCATCGCAACGATGGTGCCGTGAATGGGGCCAAGGATGAGCTGCGGGAAGAGCCCGAGCAGGAACATCAATGCGATTGCGGGAGCCAGCGCCATGCGCTCGTTGCGCGTGAGATCCGGAAAGCTCGACCACTGCGGCGCGAGCGGCCCGGCGAAGACATGCTGGATCACGTTGAGGATGAACATTGCGGTGAGCAGCAGGCCGAGCACAGCGACGGAGGTTGCGGCGATGGCCAGCGGGAACGTTCCGCGGAAGATCAGGAACTCGCCCACGAACCCGTTGAGGCCGGGAAGGCCGAGCGAGGAGAAGAGTGCGATACCCATCAACCCGGCGAAGACGGGGGCGACTTTGCGCAGACCACCGAAGTCGTTCAGACCGCGGATGCCATCGCTGCGGCTCTCGATCAGCGCGATGAACCAGAAGATGGTTGCTGCGGTAAGACCGTGGTTGAACATCTGGAACAGTACGCCGCTCAATGCTGCCTGTTGCTGCGCCACGTTCGCCGGATTCATTCCACCGGCCGAAGCCACCGCAAAGATCGCGAGCAGGCAGTATGCAAGGTGGTTGATCGACGAGTACGCAAAGATGCGCTTCAGATCCTTTTGCGCGAGGGCGGCATAGCCGGACGAGATGATGGTGCCAGCTGCCATCCACAGTAGTAATGTGCGTGCGCTCTGCATCTCCACACCGAAGATCGGCAGCAGGATACGAAGAAAGCCATAAAGGCCCATCTTCGACATCGCTCCGGTGAGAATCGCGGTGGTTCCACTGGGCGCCTCGCTGTAGGCTTCCGGCAGCCAGGTGTGGAAGGGCATGATCGGCACCTTCACCGCAAAACCAAGGAACACTCCGGTGAAGAGCAGCATCGCAAAGCCATGCTGCGAGAAGTGCTGGACATGCAGTGAGGCGAAGGTCTCCGGCATCAACGAGCCCGACTGCGCAAGCTGCGCGAGGGTCGTGAAGTCGAACTGCCCGGTGCCCAGATAGAGTGCCAGGAAGCTGAGCAGCATCGCCACGCTGCCAACCATCGTGTAGACGAGGAACTGGGTAGCAGCCGGCGAGCGGCGGGGTCCTCCCCAGAGCTTGATGAGGAAGAATGCGGGAACGAGGCTGAGCTCCCAGAAGGTGAACCAGTGCACGAAGTTCAGCGCGGTGAATGCGCCGAAGAGACAGGCCTGCAGCAGGAGGACAAGAGCGAAGTAGAGTGGGACTCGCTCGCTGATCTTCCACGAGGCAGCCATACCAATCAGGGTCACGATCGTGCTCAGCAGCAGCATCAGGATGCCGATGCCATCGACCGCGACGCGGTAGTCGATGTGCAGTGCAGGCACCCAGGCGTGACGTTCTTCAAACTGCAGGAGGCCGGAGGCTGAGTTGAAGCTGTGCCACATCAGCAGAACAGTGACGAGCGATGCTGCAGCGAAAACTACAGCGATCCAGCGTGCGGCGTTCTTGCTGCGACCGGCTAGGAGGGTGAGGATCGCGCCTACAACGGGCAGAGCTGTAAGGAAGCTGATCCAGGGGAAGGATGGGGAGATCATGCGTGGGCCCTCCCGACCGTCCACAGCAGCAATGCGGCGGCAACGATGAGCGCTGCTCCAATGGCGCGGAGGTAGCCTTGCACGCGGCCAGCCTGCAGCATCGAGGTGAGCTTGCCTCCGCGCGAAACGGTCGCACAGCCTTCGTCGAATCCCCCGTTGATGCCTTGCGAGTCGATGAAGCTATCGAGGTGTGCGAGCCCTACGGTGACCCCTGAGATCAGCTTCACAATTCCACCCCAGAGGTAGCGATCAAAGAGGTCTGCAAGGACAGCCAGAAGATCGTTGAGCTTCACGAGCGTGGCGTAGTAGAGAGGCTCGATATAGAACGCATTGCCAAGCAGAGCGAAGAGCTGTGGCTGTGCTTGCTGCAGGCGATCCGGGGCTGCGGCTTCGGTAATGCGGCGGCGATGGTAGATGGCCCAGCCGATTGCGATGCCGATGAGTACCAGCACGATGGAGACAAGCATCAGCGGGTACACGGCACTGAAAGCGCCAAAGTCGACCTTTGCGTTTTCGCCCTCGAGGAAGCTCTGGAACCATGGCCATGCTGCTGTGCCGATGAAGCCGAGGAACACTGCGAAGAACGCGAGCAGCATCAGGGGGATCGTCATCACCAACGGGCTTTCGTGCGGGTGATGCTTGTGGTCCGTACCGTCGTGGTGGGTTGCGTGGACGGCTTGCTCCATCTCGGTCTGCGAGAGCCGCAGCGGCCCCGCGAAGACATAGGCGATCTGGCGCGTCATGTAGAAGGCGGTGAGCAGAGCGCCCAAGGCACCGAGATAAAACGGCACGCGCGAGACGCTCCAGACGAAGGCAGAGCCGAGAATCTCGTCCTTGGACCAGAAGCCGGAGAAGAGAGGAAAGCCGCAGAGCGCCAGCGTTCCGGCAGCGTAGACCGCGAAGGTGATCGGCATGTAGCCGCGCAGGCCGCCCATGCGCCGGATGTCCTGCTCGCCTTCGCAGCCGTGAATGATCGAGCCCGCACCAAGGAAGAGCAGCGCCTTGAAGAAGGCGTGCGTGATGAGGTGGAACATCCCCACCGAGACGCCCCCGACGCCGATGCCCATCATCATGTAGCCGAGTTGCGAGACCGTGGAGTAGGCAAGGATGCGCTTCACGTCGAACTGCGCGACCGCGCAGAGCGAGCCGAAGATCGCAGTGAGCGCGCCGACCCACGTGACCACTTCCAGCGCGAGTGTGGGCGAGAGGTCCGGCATGGGCAGCGCGTGAGCGCTCAGCATGGGATAGATCCTCGCCATGAGGAAGACGCCGGCGGCGACCATCGTTGCCGCGTGGATCAGCGCGGAGACGGGTGTGGGGCCTTCCATCGCGTCCGGCAGCCACACGTGCAGCGGAAGCTGACCACTCTTGCCGACCGCGCCACAGAAGAGCAGCAGCGAGATCATCGTCGCCAGTGGCCAGCCGAAGGCTGTGGTGTGCGCGACGAGCGAAGCGATCGCCGAATGCTCCAGGCAGCCTGCACCGCCATCGTAGAAGAGCAGTGTGCCGGTGTGAGCATACAGCCATGCCATGCCGAGGAAGAAGCCAAGGTCACCGATGCGCGTGACCAGGAAGGCTTTCTTTGCCGCGGCGGCTGCGCTCGGCTTGAAGAACCAGAAGCCGATGAGCAGGTACGAGGTGAGGCCCATGATCTCCCAGCACATGAACAGCAGCAGCAGGGAGTTCGAGAGGACCACGCCTAGCATCGCTCCGGCGAAGAGTGCGAGGAAGCAGAAGAACCGTGTGAAGTTCTCATCCTCGTGCATGTAGCCGGTGGAGTAGATGAAGATCAACGTGCCGACGAAGGTGACCATCAGCAGCATCACGGCGGTAAGCGGATCCAGCACCCAGCCGAGCTGGACCCAACCGGAACCCACCTGAAACCAGGGGACGCTGACGACTTGCTTCAGCTCCGGATGCCCCAGCGCCTGCGCGAACGCAGCGACCGAGAGCAGGAACGCAAGCACCATGGAGCCGATGGCGGCCACAGCGGCGAAGCTGCGGTGGCGCTGTCTTGCGAGGGCGATGAGTCCGCCTGCCAGCAACGGCAGCGCGGGTATCAGCCAGAGGTTTCGAACGATCCAGGGCATGTTCGTCATCGTGCGTGCAATCCCGCTCTCTTATCCCTTGAGCGAGGCGATCTCATCGAGGTCGGTGGTCTTGAAGTGGCGATAGACAGCAAGGATCAGGCCGAGTCCGACAGCAGCTTCCGCTGCGGCGATGCCGATCGAGAAGATAGCGAACATCGTTCCGGTGAGCGCTTCAGGATGTGCGCCGTAACGCCAGAAGGCGATGAAGTTGAGGTTGGCGGCGTTGAGCATCAGCTCAATGCCAGCGAGTACAAGGATGGCGTTGCGCCGCGTAAGCGCACCGGCGAGACCTATGGAGAACAGCAGTGCGGCAAGGAGAAGATATCCATTCAGTGCTGTCACTGTGCGTCTCCTTTCGCTTCTGACTTGCTCGTGATCAACGGCATCGCAAGCACCACCGCTCCCACCAGCGCTGCCGTAAGCAACAGGCCCATGATCTCCAACGGGAAGGCATAACGCTGCATGAGCGCCTCACCGATCTGGGTGACGGTTGTCACCGGGGCGGCAGCATCGGCCGAGGCCTGCTGCGAGTGGTCGGTGAGCACTGCCCATGCGAGCACCGTGAAGACGCCGCCCGCGAGCACCACGCCCGTCAGCCAGGTCTTCGAGAAGACTGGGAGATGATGGTGCGCGCTATCGCTGCGAGTCATCATGATGGCGAAGACCGCGAGGATTGCGACTGCGCCTACATAGACGATGACCTGCGTGAAGCCGACGAACTGCGCGTCCAGGCTGAGGTACAGCAGAGCGAGACCGACGAAGGCCAGCGCGAGGGCGAGCACGGCATGCACGGCGCTGCGGAAGGCCATGGCCGCCGAGGCGCCCATAATGGCGAGAATCGCGAGGATGAGAAAGAGGATCGTCATCGAATCACTCCGCGAACCGGTACGTTCGTGTCTGCAGCCGTTTCTCGGAGCGCAGTCCGCGGCTAAGCAGGAGAAACGGGATTGCCACCATCAATGCGCAGGCCGGCCAGCGAATCAGCACACCTCCCGGCAGAAACCGCCAGACGGCCGCGATGATGAGGTTGAGCAGCGTCATGGGCAACATGAACTTCCAGGCCAGACCCATCAGCTGATCCATGCGCAGGCGAGGCAATGTGCCGCGCACCCAGATGAAGCAGAAGATCAGCGTCAGCAGCTTGGCGAAGAACCAGATCCACGATGGGATCCAGGTAAGGAACGAGAACGGTGAAGTCCAGCCGCCGAGGAACAGTGTGATGGCGAGCGCGCTGGTCGCCAGCATGCCCAGATACTCGCCCGCAAAGAAGAGTGCGAACTTGAAGCCCGAGTACTCGATGAAGTAGCCGGCGATGATCTCGCTCTCGCCTTCGGGAAGGTCGAAGGGGCAGCGGTTGGACTCGGCCGTTGCTGCAATCATGAACAGCAGGAAGCCCACGAAGCCCCACGGTGTGAAGACGTACCAGTGGGCGAGGCCGCCGACGTACCGGGCCTGCTTCTCCACGATGTCGACGGTGGAGAGTGAGCCTGCGGCCATGATGACCGTGATCGACGCGAGCACCAGTGGAACTTCGTAGCTGATCATCTGCGCGACGGCGCGCATGGCGCCAAGCAGTGAGTATTTGCTGTGGCTTGACCAGCCGGCCATGAAGACACCGAGTTCCACCATCGAGCCTGCGGCGAAGAAGTACAGCACGCCAGCGTCGAGGTTGGATGCCACCATATTGCGGCCGACGGGGACCACGGCGTATCCCAGGAACGATGCGGCGACGAGCACCACCGGCGCGAGGAAATGCACGACCTTGTCCGCGGCACGGGGAACCAGGTCTTCCTTGGTCAGCGATTTGATGCCGTCGGCGGCAGGCTGAAAGAAGCCGAAGGGGCCGACACGGTTTGGGCCGAGGCGGTTCTGCATGCGGCCGAGGCCCTTGCGCTCGAAGACCGTCGTAATCGCGAAGAGGCCAGCGAAGACTGCGACGACGCCAATCATGGAGATGATGGCCGATGCCAGCGGCTGCAGTACCACTGGAAGATGGGAGACAACCACATCCTTGAGGATGACGAAGATCTGGTCTGCCTGATTGACGATGCCTGCGCTCATGCTAGCCATTGCTCTCCTTCGCAGGATCGCTGACAATAGGCTTTGGTGCTGTGCTCGCTGTCACGTCAGGCGCGGCGCCAGGTTTCGCAGCGGGTGCTGGCGCAGCGGCTACGGCGGCGGGAGCCGCAGGAGGCTTGGGCGCGGCCTTCGCTCGGGCGGCGGCGAGCTCTGCATCCACATGCGCAGCCTCGGTGGGATGGATCTGGTGGTAGTACTCGTTGGGCTTGGAGAGTTCCTGCTTATCGAGCACGAGATCGTTGAAGCGATCCGTCGCGTAGTAGTCGAACGCGTTGTCCATCTTGATCGCGTCGAAGGGGCAGACCTCGGTGCAGATTTGGCAGCTCATGCAGACGGAGATGTCGATATCGAAGCGTGCCGGATAGGCCTGCATCTTGCCTGCGGCATCCGGCTTCTTATCGGTGCTCTTCTCGATGTAGATGCACTTGGGCGGACACTCCTTCTCGCAGATGTGGCAGGAGACGCAACGCATGCCTGCGTGCCAGTCATCGCCGTCATAGACGAGGAAGGGGAAGTTGCGGCTGGCCTCGATGCGTGGCAGCTTCTCCTCCGGATATTCCACGGTCGTCAACCGCTCTTCGCTGGCATAGCTGCCGAGGAAGTTGCGTGCTGTCTCCGCGAGGCCCTTCAGAATTCCCGAACCGACCATTGCGCCTAGTCCCCTTGCGTTTCGCTGCGCTTCGGCGCGCGTACGCACAATCGTTCAATATTGAAACCGTCTGCTGCTAGCGATCGACTTCGCCCAGGACGATATCGATCGAGCCGAGCGTGATGACCACGTCGGCGATATTCCTGCCGAGGCACATGTCCTCGAGCACGGTGAGGTTGATGAGGCTCGGTGGCCGTACACGATAGCGATACGGGTTCGGTGAGCCATCGCTGATGACGTAGAAACCAAGTTCGCCCTTGGGCGCCTCGATACGGCCGTAGGCTTCACCAACCTTGGGGCGGAAGTTGCGGACCTTGGTTTTCGGGTCGGTGAATGGGCCTTCCGGAATGTCCTTGATGGCCTGCTCGAGGATCTTGAGGCTCTCGCGCATCTCCAGCAGCCGCATCATGTAGCGGTCGTACACGTCGCCGTGATCGCCGAGGGGAACACGGAAGCTGAAGCGATCGTAGATGCCGTACTTGTCGACCTTGCGCAGATCGTAGTTCACGCCGGAAGCTCGCAGCATCGGGCCGGTGATGCCGGCGCTGATGGCGAGCTCCCTGGAGAGCACGCCCACCCCCTGCGTGCGGGCCATGATGATCTCATTGCCGACCAGCAGTGTTTCGAACTCATCGAGGAACTTGGGGAACTCGGCGACGACCTTCTTCGCTCCGTTGAGCCAGCCCGCGGGCAGGTCGCAGCGGCAGCCGCCGAAGCGCATGTAGTTGCACATCATGCGTGCGCCGGTGAGGCCTTCGAAGAGGTCGAGGATCTTCTCGCGCTCGCGGAAGGCGTACATCAGCGGCGTGCCGCTGGCGCCCATGTCCTGCATCAGGAAGCCGACCAGCGACGCGTGGTTCTGCAGCCGCGTGAGTTCCGCTGTGATGACGCGGATGTACTGCGCGCGCTCCGGGACCTCGATGCCTGCCAGTGTCTCGACGGCCAGCGCATAGCCCCAGTTGTTGGTCAGCGAGCAAAAGTAGTCGAGGCGATCGGTGTACGGCATGGAGCCGAGGTAGGTCTCGTTCTCGGCAATCTTCTCGTGATTGCGGTGCAGGTAGCCGAAGACGGGCTTCAGCTTCACCACCGTCTCGCCATCGAGCGCGACGTCCATGCGGAAGACACCGTGCGTGGACGGGTGCTGCGGCCCCATGGAGACTTCAAGCAGTTGGCCGCCATCTTCGCCTTCAAGGAACGTCGCGGTGGAAGGAAGTGTCGCGATGGCGCTCATGCGTTTCCCTCCTCTGTCGAGGATGCAACCGGCGCGGCTGGATAGTGCGCCTTGGCACGGACCAGCACCTCATCGTGCGGTGTGGGCTCGTACTCGTAGTCATCGGGATCGACGTAGTCACGGCGCATGGGAAAGTCAGCGAACTCTTCCCACATCAGCAAGCGGCGCAGGTCGGGATGGCCGTCGAAGATTACGCCGTACAGGTCGAAGACTTCGCGTTCCTGCAGATCGCACGAACGCCAAACGGAATACATCGAAGGCACATGGACGTTCTCGCCACGGTCCGCGGTGCGGAAGCGCAATACCACCGGGCCGGTGCCGAGGGTCATCGAGTACAGGTGATAGACGACCTCGAGATAGGCGGGCGTGGTCCACTTACGGACCTCGTCGACGTCCTTCTCGATGGGACCATCGGGGCCCTCGACCGTCTTCTTGACTTTGATCTTCTCGCTCATCTCGCGCGTCGGCCAGTCGACACCGGTGACATTCGAACAGTAGTCGAGCTTGAGTTCCGTGGCATCGCGCAGGAAGGTTGCGACGGCAAAACCATGCGCGTTGTCCACCAGCAGCGAGTGCTGCGCCGAGGGGCTCGGGTTGGGGATGATCTCCACGACCGCGCCAGGCACGTTCTTCTCGATCTCCAGCTTGAGGGCTTGAAGTTCCATGGTCTATGCGCCCCCCGTCGTAGGAGTGACTGCGGGCTTTGCTGCGGCGTGTGCTGCAGGGGCTGGCTTGGGAGGAGCCACGCCAATCTGCACCAGCGGCGGATGCCACACGCTGGGATTCATCGGCGGCTCGAGATCGTGCGCTCCGAACTTCGGCGCCACAAACTCGCTGGGCTCCGCGGAGTTCAGGTGGCGGGGGCGATCCGGACCGGTCAGTGATTGCTCATCGATCTTGCGCTGCAGGGCCATGAAGCCTTCCAGCAGCGCCTCGGGCCGCGGAGGGCAGCCAGGAATGTAGATGTCTACGGGGATGTAGCGGTCGATGCCCTTCAGCACGTTGTAACCCTGCTTGAATGGGCCTCCCGAGATGGCGCAGGCGCCCATCGAGATCACATATTTGGGCTCGGCCATCTGGTTGTAGAGGCGCACCACCTGCGGCGCCATCTTCTTCGTGATGGTGCCGGAGACGATCATGAGGTCGGCCTGGCGCGGCGAGGGCCGGAAGACCTCCGCGCCGAAGCGCGCGAGATCGTAGCGGGCCATCGTGGTCGCGATCATCTCGATGGCGCAGCAGGCCAGTCCGAAGTTCAACGGCCACAGAGAGCTGCGGCGGCCCCAGTTGTAAAGCTCTTCCAGGGTGGTGGCAATCACACCCTGGCTTCTGAGCTCGTGCTTCAGTGTTTGATCCATAGCAGATCCCGGTTGCTCATGCAGCAGTTAGAACCACGCGCGACGTCCCACCGCCGCAGCAAAGGAAGATGACAAGACATCAGGACCACGTGAGAACACCCTTTTGCCAGGCCCAGGCAAGGCCCTCCACCAGCAGAAGGATGAAGACCAACATGGCGACACACTCGCCTGCGCCGAGCCTTGTGAAGGCGGTAGCGAAGGGCAACAGAAAGACGACCTCAACATCGAAGACGAGGAAGATGATTGCGTACAGATAGTAGCCGGGCTTGAACTGCACCCAGGCATCGCCATGGGTCTCAAGACCGCATTCGTAGATGGCGTTTTTGTCCAGCCCAGGCTTGTTCGGCGAATACAGATAGGCCCACAGCCACGCCATCCCCAGGGGAGCAAGCGCGAAGCCGAGACCTCCAGCCAGCAGCACGACGATCGGCAGATATGGACCAGCGAACACGCTCTAATCCCTTCGTGATGACGACAACACCGTACCAGATTCCCTGACCAGCGCGGCATTGAAAGTGATGGCGCGCACAGTTGCATGTTCATCCTGGGTACGCCGCCGTTGGAAACCACGCGCGCTAGATTCGTCTCCAGCCACCGCATACAGCGTGGAAGTGATGGCAGCACCGTTGGTTCGCGGTGATGTGAAGCCGCCGTCAACTTGGAGAAGAACGCGCAGACCGCCAGCGCTCAACGCGCCAGGTTCTCGCACTGGCAAGCGCTCGTCCACGGTACACTCGCTCTCGCGTGTCGAACGATCGTCCCAGTGAAGGCCTGAATTACGCTCTCTTTGCCGCGACCGCCTTTGGCGTGGTTCTTCCGGGCACCGTGCTGCCGCAGTTGCTGGCCCGCTGGTCCCTCAACGACCGCGACGCCGGCGTGTTGCTCTTCCTGTCATTTCTCTTCTCCAGCGCGGGGGCCCTCACCGCACGAGGAAGACTGACGCGAGTCGCTCCGGCGGGCTGCCTGATCGTCGCCGCGGGGCTCGTGGGCATGGCTTCCGGCAGCCGCCTGGGGAGCTACATCGCCATCTCTTTGCTGGGCTTCGGACTAGGCGCGGTGATGACGTCGGTAAGCCTCATGCAATCGCGGCGACACGCCGACCGTCGCTCCGCCGAACTTTCGCGACTCAACCTGGTCTGGTCGCTGGGCGCCTGCTTCGCGCCCTCGATCCTGCTGCGCGGCGCCTCCCATTGGAGCCTCAATGCGGTGCTGATGGGGGCCGCGATCGCGTTCTTCCTGCTGGCCGTAGCGGCTCTCCTGATGCTGACCGAGGTTTCCGCGGCAAAGACGGAACCGGTGTCTTTCGCAGAACGGGTGGCCCCCAGCGCCCCGTCCGTCCTGCGCCATGCGGCCTGGGTCAGCCTCGCGCTACTCGTGGTCATCCCCATGTCGACGGGAGTCGAGAGCAGCCTCGGCGGCTGGCTGACGACCTACAGCCGCCGGTCGGGATTGGCGACAACCGGTACGCTGGACACGATCACCTGCCTCTGGCTCGGTCTTCTGCTGGGGCGGCTGGTGCACTCGTTCCCGCGTGTGGCGGCGTTGAGCGAGCGCAAGGTGCTGGCGGTGGCTCCCGCGCTGCTCACCGCCGCGATCGGGGCGCTGGTGGTGGTTCACACCAGCTGGAGCATGTCTCTGAGTGCGCTGGTGGCAGGCTTCGCGCTGGGACCGGTCTACCCGCTCGCGCTAGCGCTTTGGCTGGAGCAGGGCGAGCGCGGCAACCTGGTCTTCCTAGCGGCGGGCTGCGGGGCCTCGGCGCTGCCGCTGCTCACAGGCATCGTGTCGAACGCGACGCACTCGTTGACACGAGGGCTCTACGTGTCGCTGGTGGGCGGGTTTCTGATGCTGCTTGGCGCGATTGCCAATGCGCTGCTGGCCAGGCGCGGCCGGGCAGAGGCAGGCTAGCTTCGCTTCTTCGCCGCCACGGCTTTCGCGGTCGACTCGCGCTCGATGAGCTCGGGTTCGATGCGTGTGAGATCCGCGGTCCTGGCGCCCTTGATCTTCTCCAGCAGCAGCGATGCCGCAACGGCTCCCATCTGCTGCAGTGGCTGGCGGATGGTGGTGAGGCGCGGCGTGTAGAACTCAGCTGCGAGAATGTCGTCGAAGCCCACGACCGAGACATCGTCCGGCACGCGGAGACCAGCATCAGCCAGCGCACGGATGACGCCAAATGCCGCCACGTCGTTGAAGCAAAGCACCGCCGTGAAGTCGCGGCGGCGCATCAGCATCTGCTGCATGCGCTCGTAGCCGAGTTCCGGTGAATGGCTGTCGCGGTCCAGGTGCATCACCAGCTCCGGCGCGATGGTCAGTCCCAGCGAACGCGCCACATGCAGGGTCGCGTTCCAGCGAGCGCGCGAGTCCGAGCTGAACTCCTGTCCGCGCATGTAGACGATGCGGCGGTGTCCAAGGCGATAGAGGTGGCCTAACGCGAGTTCCGCGGCGCGCTCATGGTCCAGGACCACGTTCGAGACTCCGGCCAGCGCCGAATGCGCCGCGATGGTCACCGCGGGGCACGCTGGAGCCTTCTCGAGATGCGTGTCGATGAACAGCAGGCCTTCCGTTCCGCGCGAGATGAGGAGCCCGGGATACTCGTCCACCAGGTCCACCTTGTGCCGGTGGTGCGCGGTGAGGAAGAAGTAGCCATTCTTCATCAGCACCTCGGCAGCGCCTTCCAGCACCTGCGAGTGATAGCCGTTTCCTATCTCCGGCAGCAGCACACCGATGGTGAAGGTGCGCGCACCCTGGAGCGACCGGGCGATATGGCTCGGCTTGTAGCCGAACTTTTTCGCCGCCTCGCGCACTCGTTCGCGCGTGCGCTCCGGAATCGAGCGATTGGGGGCATTGTTCAGCACGAAGGAGACGGTCGCAGGACTCAGATCCAGATACTCGGCGAGCATCTTGAGACTTACGGGGCGGCTGGCTTCGCCGGGTTTGGGATCGGCAGCGCGTTTGCGAGGCATGGACGCTGCCAGTCTAGTGCAAGGGAAACAACGCTCCAAACGCCGGGGCGCTGGCAACGCCGTTGAAGACGGCCTGCGAGGCGCCGGGCGAGAAGCTCCTACACCAGCCTGCCCGTCCTAACGGCTCGAAAGAGCAGCTGCATTTTTCAAGACGGGAGACGAAACATCGTGGGATAAGAAAGTTGGAGACAAACGCTTGTTTTCTACGCTATGGTTGTGCGCGATGAGACTTCGGCTGTCCCTGGCGTTCTTCAGCCTGGCGCTCGCGGCTCGGGCCCAGGGCCCGGATCTGGGCCCCAACGTAACGATCTTCTCCCCTGCAACCCCGCCCGCGCAGATACAGAAGGCAATCAACGAGCTCTATGCCACCCAGCGCCACGCCGAGTTCGGCAGCGGTCGCCACGCCTTCCTCTTTCTCCCGGGCGAGTACCACCTCAATCTGCCGGTCGGCTTCTACACCGAGGTCGCGGGGCTCGGCGCGACGCCCGATGCGACCCATCTCTCCGGGGACGTGTATGCGGAACCCGCCAGCCGTGACAACAACGCAACCACGACGTTTTGGCGTGCGATAGAAAACCTTTCCGTCACCCCTTCCGATGGCGTCATGGAGTGGGCCGTTTCGCAGGCCGCACCGATGCGCCGCCTGCACGTGATGGGCGCGCTCGCACTGCACAGGCACCGGGGATGGGCCTCTGGAGGGTGGATCTCCGACACTCTCGTCGACGGCCGTGTGGACTCCGGTTCGCAGCAGCAGTGGATCTCGCGCAACTCCGAGTGGAAGAGCTGGACGGGGTCGAACTGGAACATGGTCTTCGTCGGTGTGCCGCAGGCGCCCGCGAACCTGTGGCCTTCGCCGGCGTTTACCACCATCGCACGAACGCCGCTCCAGATCGAGAAACCCTACCTTGTCGCCGATGATCCGCAGCACTGGAGAATCGTCGTCCCCGCGCTGATGAAGGATACGACCGGGACGAGTTGGAGCCACGGCTCGATTGCGACAACTCGCAGCGTCCCGTTCTCCGAGGTGTACATCGCGCAGCCCGGCCGCGATACGGCTGCCAGCATCAATGCGCAGCTCGCGGACGGAAAGAACCTGCTGCTGACACCCGGGACTTACGAGCTCGACGGCGCGCTACATGTCACGCGCGCGAACACTGTCGTGCTGGGCCTCGGGTTTGCGACTCTGAAGCCCACGCGAGGTACTGCGGCCATCGAGACCGCGGATGCTGACGGGATCGACATCGCGGGTGTGCTCATCGACGCCGGAGAACAGCAATCGCCCGTGCTGTTGCAGGTCGGGCCGCGTGGTAGCAAGGCTGACCACGGCGACCGTCCGATCGCACTGCAAGATGTCTTCTTCCGCATCGGCGGCGCCAGCCTGGGCCAGGCCGATGTGAACCTGGAGATCAACAGCCTCGGCACCATCGTGGACCATACCTGGATCTGGCGCGCAGACCACGGCAAGGGCGTCGGCTGGACGCAGAACCTGAGCAACACCGGCCTACTGGTCAACGGCGACGATGTGACGGTCTATGGCCTCTTCGTCGAGCACCATCAGCGCTTCCAGGTGCAGTGGAATGGCGAGCGCGGACGCACGTACTTCTACCAGTCAGAGATCCCTTATGATCCACCGACGCAGGCCGCCTACAGCAGCGCGAAAGGCGTGGAGGGATGGGCTGCCTACAAGGTAGCCGATGGCGTGAAGCAGCACGAGGCGTGGGGGCTCGGCGTCTACAGCGTCTTCACTCATCCGGACGTCTTTCTCTCGCATGCGTTCGAGACGCCGAAGACGCCAGGCGTGCGCTTCCACGACATGGTCACCGTCTGCCTGGAGACCAACGGCGGCATTCGGCATATCGTCGACGACGCGGGCGAGCCTACGAAATGTGGGCCAAACCGCGTGGACCCCAGGCTGACGGAGTTTCCCGTGTCTTCAGGGAAGTAGAGCGCGTGGACTCTCGCGACCGCGCTACGGCTTCTCGACAAACGTCGCATGCTCGCTCGCCATCGACGAGTCACCTACCCAAACGTCGAAGGCGCCCGCCCCCTCATGCCAGCCATGGTCGGCAGCGCTCCAATAGCGCAGGTCTTCCGCCTTCACGGGGATCGTGATGATGCGGGTCTCGCCAGGCTGCAGCGTGATGCGCTCGAAGCCCTTGAGCTCGCGCACCGGCCTTGCGGCGAGGCCCGCGCGCTGATGTACGTAGAGCTGTACTACCTGGTCGCCGGTGACGTCGCTCTCGTTGTGCAGCGTCACGCTCGCGTTCAGCGTGCCGCGGGCGTGCAGTTCGCCACCTGAGAGTTGCAGGCCTCCGATGCCGATCTTCGCGTAGCTAAGGCCATAGCCGAAGGGATAGAGCGGAGCGTTGGAGCCATCCCAGTACATGGTGTTGCGATCATGGGGAATCTGGCTCTCGGTGGGGTTGTAGTAGAGCGGCTCCTGGCCCACGTTGCGCGGCCATGTGATGGGCAGCTTGCCTCCCGGGTTCGCATCGCCGAAGAGCAGATCGGCGACAGCGTTGCCACCTTCGGTGCCGGGGTACCAGGCGTCGAGGATGGCGGGCACATGCTGAGCAGCCCACGTGATGGTAAGCGGCCGTCCCGCGAGGAGCACCAGCACCACGGGTTGACCGGTAGCCACCGCCGCCTCGAGCAGCTTCTCCTGATCGCCCGGCAGATCGAGAGACTGGCGTGAGGCACGCTCACCGTTCATGCTCTGCAACTCGCCCATCACTAGCACAGCAGCATCGCTGCGCTTGATGGTGTCGATCGCCTCCTGGAACGCCGCGTCCTTCTGTTGTTGAGTGAGCAGTGTTGGCTTCGGACTATGGAACTGCGCGTCGAAGATGGATTCGTCAGGTCGCTCGAGCTCGACACCCTTCGCGTAGCGCACATCGATGCTCTTGCCCACCTTCGCTCGCAGGCCCTCGAGGATCGTCACCGTGTCGTCGTAGTGGCCGGCGAGGCTCCAGGAGCCCATCGTGTCGGCCTTCGAATCGGCAAGCACTCCAACCACAGCGAGCGAGCGGATGCTGCGGTTCAGCGGAAGGGTCTTGTTCTCATTGCGGAGCAGGACCGCGGTGCGCTCTGCGGCAAGCTTCGCAGCATGTCGCTGCTCTGCCGAGACGAGCTCGCGCTCAGCCGCTCCCGCTGGTGCATAGGGATGCTGGAAGAGCCCGAGCCTGTACTTTGCTTCGAGGATGCGGCGGACGGCGTCGTTGATCGTCACCATGCTGACCTTGCCCGATTTCACATCCTGTTCCAGATGATCGATGTAGTCGTGCGAGGTCATCTCCATGTCGACACCCGCGTTCACTGCTCGCGCCGCGGCGTCCGTATGGTCCACGGCGTAGCCATGGGTCACGAGGTTCGGCACTGTCTCCCAGTCGCTGACGACGAAGCCCTGAAAGCCCCACTGCTTGCGAAGCACATCCGTCAGCAGCCATTTGTTCGCGCTCGCAGGGATACCGTTGAGGTTCATGTAAGCGGCCATGAAGGTCGCCGCTCCGGCCTGCTCGGCCGCATGGAACGGAGGCAGGACCACGTTCTGAAGCAGATTTTCGCTGATCTCCGACTCGTCATAGTCGCGCCCTCCCGCGACGAAGCCATAGCCGGCGAAATGCTTCACGCTGGCAAGGATGCTGTCCGGCGCGCCGAGCTTGTCACCCTGGAAACCCTTCACCTGCGCTGCCGCCATCTTCGATCCAAGGTACGGATCTTCGCCCGCGCCCTCCATGATGCGACCCCATCGGCCGTCGCGCGCAATGTCGACCATGGGCGCGAAGGCAAAGCGCACACCCACCGCGCTGGCCTCACGCGCGGCCATATGCTGTGCGTGTTCGGCGACGGAAGGATCCCACGATGCAGCCATCGCGAGAGGGATGGGATAGATGGTGCGGTAGCCATGCACGACATCGAAACCGAAGATGAGTGGGATGTGCAGCCTCGTCTCTTCGACAGCGATATGCTGCAGCCGATCAATCTCCTTTGGATCGCGCACGAAGAGGAACGACCCCACCTGCTCCTTGCGGATGCTCTCTTCATGCGGAATCACGGGCGGGGCATGCTGGGCGATCTGCGACATCTGCCCGATCTTCTCCGCCAGCGTCATCTTCGCCATCAGGCCGCTGACGAAGCGATGCATCGCGGCGTCGCGATCCTGTGGCGCCTGCGCGCCGGCGAAGGGCGCAGCGAGGCACAGAGCGAGCGCCGAAAGTGGGATCGTACGGAAGAAGTCGTACCTGCAGACGGCCCGAGTGAGATTGCGAAAAGGGGGCATGAAGAGGAGCAACTCCGTGAAGGAGAATCGCAAAGCTTTCCCATGAGGCAACATGCGCACAGTCATTGTCAACAAAGGCGGCGACAAAATCCTTCTAGACAATCGGTTGTCTCCAGATCATGGAACAGACTTCGAGCGAGATCGACAGAGACGCGACCGAGACAGCCCTGCTTCGGCGGACTTGATCGACGTAAAAAACAGGTGCTGCCTTTGTGCCTGGGGCACGAGGACAGCACCTGTTGTGTCGTACTGATTGGTGGTTACTTGAGGTCGGCAGTAGCGGTCTTCAACACCTCCACTTCGCGCTCGATCGCCGCGGAAGTGCGGGCGATCTCGTTGTCGACGATCGGCCAGTCCTTCTGCTCGATCGCTTCGCGAATCGCGGGCAGCGTCTTCACGCCGTAGCCGGTGTAGAAGCCGGGAGCGTAGACCATGTTCTCGAACCACGGACGGTGCGGGAGGCCCTTGCTGTCGGTAAGAGCGTGCTCCGCCTTCATCAGCTCCATGTTCACCTTCGGATCAGCCGAGGTGGCGTGGGCCGTCGCGGCCTTCTCATACGCCGCCGCGGCAGCCGTCAAGTCATCCGACGCCTGGTCCAGGGGAGCGAAGTTGAAGTACGGAGGAACCGTGTCGACGGCCGGTGGAACGCTGATCTTCTTCGGGTCGGCTGCCGCCTTGTACGCCCCCTCGGAGAGGTTCGCGTTGCGCTCCTTGATCTGCGTGCGCAGCGTGGTTGCGAGCTTCTCCACCTCACCCACGTAGCCCTTGATGGTCTCGGCTTCGTCGGTGAACTGGAACGGAATCACGTCGGCGTCGGCCATGCGCATCATCAGCGTGCCGCCGGTCTGCGCGAGGGCTTTGCCGTAGGCGAAGTCCGTGTCCTGGAAGTGCGTGTACCAATAGAAGTCGTCGTAGATGGAGTGGTATTGCCCGCCGCCCTCGTCCTCGCCACCGTAGCCGATGTTAGCGCTGGGGATGCCGAGGTGATCGATGAAGACGGTGTAGTCCGAGCCTGAGCCCAGAGCGCCGATGCGCGTGTCAGCGCGGTTGCGGTCTTCTGCGCCGCCTTCGCCACCGCCACGGCCTGCACGGACGCGGCCTGCCATGCGGACGCGCTGCCATACCGGCATGTGGGTTTCAGGATCGTCGACGTCCTTGACTACGTTGTTGATGAAGTTCTCCAGCGAATGCGCACCCTCGGCACGGAAGAAGCCACGGCTGTTGCCGTCGGAGTTGAAGTACGCCACGGCGTGCTCCTTGAGCTCCTTGGCGTGGTACTCCGCATACTCGGTCGAGCCGAGCAGCGCGGGTTCTTCACCGTCCCACCACGCGTAAATGATGGTGCGCGCGGGCCTCCATCCCTGCTTCAGCAACTCGCCGAGGCCACGTGCCTCTTCGAGCTCAGGGCTTGCGCCGGAGATAGGATCGCCTGCGCCGTTCACCCAGCCATCGTGATGGTTGCCGCGGATTACCCACTGGTCCGGATACACCGCGCCGGGGATCGTCGCGATGACGTCATACAGCGGCTTGCGGTCCCAGTTGAAGGACACCGCGAAGTGCGCCTTCACCGTGCTGGGGCCGGTCTTGTAGGTCAGCGGCAGAGCGCCGCGCCATGACTCCGGCACCGTCTGGCCGCCGAGAGCCTCGAGGAAAGGCGTCGCGTCCGCGTAGGAGATCGGCATCACCGGAACCTTGGTGATCGTCTGGACCTTGTCCAGCGGGATCAGACCGGTGGTGCCCTTCTTGGCACCGACTCCCGGCGACTGTGGATCGCCCGGATACACAGGCATGTCCATCACGGAGCCACGCTGCACGCCATCCGGCGGACGCATTGGGCCTTCGGGGTAGATGGTGCCGCGCTCGTAGCCGTCGTCCTTCGGATCGGAGTAGATGAGGCAGGCCACCGCGCCGTGCTCAGCGGCGAGCTTGGGCTTGATGCCACGCCAGGTCTGACCGTAGCGAGCCAGAACGATCGCACCCTTGACCGAGACTCCCATCCGCTCGAGCTCTTCGTAGTCGGCAGGTGCGCCGTAGTTTACGTACACCACCGGCGCGGTCACATCGCCGTCCCTGGAGTACGCGTTGTAGGTAGGCAGCGCCTCGTCCTTCTGGTTCGACGTCGGATCGACGGCGATTGCGGGCTCCTGGAGCTTCGCCGTGAAGGGCTTCGGCCCCAGCAACTCGAGCTTGCGGGATTTCGGAGTCGGGAAGAGTGCCTCGAACTCCTCGATCTTGGCATCGAGGCCGTAGGACTTCAGCTGCGCGACCATCCACTCGGCATTGTCTTTGTCATAGGGCGAGCCAACGTGGTGCGGGCGGGCGGCGAGCCGGCGCATGTTCTCGCGCAGGCGGTCCTGTTCGGGAAGTGCGCGGAACTTCTTCTCCCAGTCGATCTCAGCAGTGGAATGTTCCGCGGAATAGCCACGAAGCGGGGCGGGCTGCATCGGTGCGACCGCATACGCGGCCATCGACATCGTCAGCAGCAGGGCACTGTACTTACGCATAACAACTCCTCAATGAGGTTGCTTGAATCGTTTTGTGAAGAAGTCGGCAAACTGCTACTTCAAGAGGGAGAGAGCGATGAGGAGGGCGTTCTGCGGCCCCTTCCAGGAATCGGTGATGTCGTCAGTCTCATTGAGCGAGTGGGCTCCGGCGTCCTTGCCGCCACCGCCGATGGTGATGGCCGGAATGCCGAGATGCATGGGCACGTTGGAGTCGGACGAGCCCGCACCGTAGCTGGCCTCGCCGAAGCCCAGCGCTTTGACGGAGGCGGAGGCAGTGGTCACGATGGGCGAATCGAGCGGCGTCTGGCCGGCGGGACGCACACCCAGCGTCTCCAGCTTGACGGTGATCTTGCCTTTCCCCCAGCGGGCGTTCTCGTCATCGACACCCTTCTGCACAGCGGCCTTGAACTTCGCGTCCATCTCATCGAGCGACTTCACGTCGGGCGAGCGCTCATCGAACTCGAACCAGGCTTCGAAGGGAATCGAATTCACCGACGTTCCGCCGCCGACCACGCCTTCGTTGAAGGTGGTACGGGGATCCTTGGGCGGAACGATCTGATCGATGTATGCGATCGCACGGCCCATCGCCGCGATCGGATTTACGAGCCCGAAGGCACCATAGCTGTGACCACCCGGGCCACTGAAGGTGACCTTGTAGCGATAGCTGCCGACGCCGCCATTGCTCACGCGGTCCGCTTCACCCGGCTCGATCGAGATAAACTCGTCGATCTGACCCTTCATCGTGGTGCCGAAGAGCTCCTTCATGCCTCGCAGATCGCCCAGGCCCTCTTCGCCGACGTCGGCGACGAAGGTGATGGAGCCATTGGTCTTCAGGGCGTTCTTCTGCATCGCGTTGATGACCGAGAGCAGCGCGGCCAGTCCGCGGCAGTCGTCACCGATGCCGGGCCCCTTAAGCAGGTTTCCGGTGCGCGTCACGTGCACGTCGGTGCCTTCGGGGAAGACCGTATCGAGGTGAGCAGCCATGACGAGATGCGGATGCGCCTGCGCGCCAGGCCTGTCCCCGAGGACGTTCCCGGCCTTGTCGATGCGCACGTTCTGCAGGCCCGCGGCCTTGAAGAGCCTCGCGAGCTCGGCACCCTTCTTGTCTTCGTGGAACGGCGGCGCGGGAATCTCGCAGAGACGAATCTGCTCGTCGACGAAGTGCGACTCGCTCTCCTTGATCGTCGCCATCGCCCTCTGAACCTCAGGCTTGGCAAGGATCTCAGTAGGCGTCTGCGCGGCGGCTGGCGACGTAACGGCGAAGAGAGGGGCGAGGGCGATACAGCAACCAGCCGCGACGGCGCGGCGAGTGGCTTGCTTCTGACTTCCAAGAAACATGCGGGACTCCGGGAGATCCGGCGGGAGTCCGGCGAGCCACGGGTGGACTCTACCGTCACACAGCGCCGGGACAAGACAGGCTGGAAGACTCGTTGCGAGAGCGTAGGAACCCGAAGCGTCTACCTCTCGCGCCGGCGAAGAACACTGCAGAGACACGGCGGCGAGGAAAGCAGAGCGAATGGGCCCGCCGCTCCCCTTGATTGCGTGGCGCCAGAAGGGTGGTGCCGGTTGCTGAAGCCAGTTTCCTGGCTCCGGTTGCGTGACACCGCATGTATCGCGATAGCATCGGTTGTAATCACAGTTTCATCGAGTGTCAACCCTGCTCCCCTGCGCGAAGGCCCTGCGCCGGTGCACCGAACGCGCATCTGCCGGTGCGCCGCACCCGCGTATTTACTGGCCTTCGCCGCTTAACCTCAGCACCCAAACCACGAGGGATTTCTTTTATGAAGCGTCTGCTTGCCCCCTGCGCCATGCTCGCCCTTGCTCCCGTCACCTGGGGGCAGTCTTCCGTCTCTTCCCACAAAGAGCTGCAAAAGCTCGTCGATGAGCACGCGCAGCAGTGGAAGGATGTCTCCAAGCAGGTGTGGGACAACGCCGAGATGGGATATCACGAGACCAAGAGCTCCGCTCTGCTGCAGAAGAACCTCAAGGAGGCTGGCTTCTCTATCGAGGCCGGTGTAGCCGATGAGCCAACAGGCTTCATCGCCAGCTATGGATCAGGCAAGCCGGTCGTTGCCATTCTGGGCGAGTTCGACGCCCTGCCGGGCCTCTCGCAGAAGGCCGTTCCGGATCGCGATCCCGTCGTCGACGGCGCTCCGGGCCACGGCTGCGGACACAACCTGCTAGGCGCCGGCGCCGCGCTGGCTGCGGTTGCCGTGCGGCAGTACATGGTCGAGCACCACATCGCAGGGACGCTGCGCTACTACGGGACTCCCGCGGAAGAGGGCGGTTCCGGCAAGGTCTACATGGTGCGCGACGGGCTGTTCAAGGACGTCGACGTGGTGCTGCAGTGGCACCCGGGCAACGCCAACGTCGTCGCGAATGGTGGAGCCCTGGCCGTTGATTCCGCGAAGTTTACGTTCCATGGCGTCGCTGCGCATGCGGCGATGTCTCCCGACCGTGGCCGCTCGGCACTGGACGCGGTGATGCTGATGGGCACGGGCCTGGAATACATGCGCGAGCACGTGCCCGCGACGACCCGCATTCACTACATCATCACCAAAGGTGGGGCGGCTCCGAACATCGTCCCCGACCTGGCGCAGATGGACCTGATGGCCCGCAGCCCCTTCAACCAGACCCTCGCGGGGGTATGGGAGCGCATCCTGAACGTCGCCAAGGGTGCGGCGTTGATGACCGGAACAACCCTTGAGGTGACGGACATCGGCAGCGACGCGAACATCATCCCCAACGATGCATTGGCCCCGGTCGCGCAGAAGAACCTAGAAGAGGTCGGCGGCTACACCATGACGGCCGAGCAGAAGGCCTTCGCGCTCGAGCTGCAGAAGTCGCTGAACGCGGAGAGCATCCCGCCGCTGGACATCACCGAGAAGATCCAGCCGCTGCACGTCTACGACCCGAACCAGCCTTCGGCCTCGACCGACGTAGGCGACGTGAGCTGGAATGTGCCGACGATCGGCTTCTCGACGGCGACCTTTGTGCCGGGCGTGGCGGCCCATTCCTGGCAGGCAGCCGCCTCAGCTGGCATGAGCATCGGTCAAACGGGCATGGTGGTCGCGTCCAAAGCCCTTGCTTTGACCGCGATCGACCTGTTCACCACCCCCCAGCTGGTGGCAGACGCCAAGGTTGACTTCGCCAAGCAGACGGCAGGCAAAACGTACAGCTCGCCGATCCCGCCGGGACAGAAGCCGCTGATCGACTACCGCGGCAAATAGCTCAAACAAAGATAGATAGGGGGCGGAGGGGATAACCTTCCGCCCTTTTTCTATCCCTCTGAAATAGCGCATATCAGGAGACGGAAAAAGACCAAATGTTGGTTGCACAGGGAGCAAAATCATAGTACATTCACCACATCGTCACAAAGCAGTTTTCCTCCACTGAAGTCCGAAGTGTCCTTCTCCGGACATTCGGCACAGCGCCAGTCCCTACCCGCTGAGGGCGTCGTGTCGGAACTTTTGTAGTCGATGTCGCTGGCTGTCTCGTTCAAGACTGACCGCTTCACAAACCTGGTGTACGTACCCCGCTGTATCACTTTTACTTCAACATTTTGGCCATTTCGTCCTTCGTCCGGTGGACGCAAAGGGAAAGGTTTTCTCTCGATGGACCGATTCTCATCGCTATATCGCCGTATCTCCTGTGCAGTGCTGCTCGCAGCATTGTGTGTGGCTGGCGCAGGCTCAGCCAGAGCCCAGTCCGCGAATGCCGGTGTCATTACCGGCACCGTAACCGATCCCACCGGGGCCGTCATCCCGGGCGCCACGGTCGTGGTGTCCGATCCGAAGTCGGCTACCACGCGTAACACCGTCAGCAACAAGGACGGCCTGTTCATCCTTCCCGATGTTCCCCCCGGTACGTACGACGTCAAGGTCACCAAGCCCGGCTTTTCTACCGATGAGATTCCGGACCTGACCGTCAGCGTCAACACCCAGTCAACCGCCAACTTCAAGCTGGCGGTTGGTGCGGAGAGCACGGTCATCTCGGTCGAGGCTTCCAACGCCGACCTGCAGACGATCAATGCCACTACAGGTCAGACGGTTGAACCGGCTCTGGTCAATGCACTCCCGGCAATCGGTCGCGACGTGGCCACGTTCGTCACGATGCAGCCCGGCGTTTCGCCGGCTGGCTATGTGGCAGGTACCGCGCAGGACCAGGCGAGCATTTCGCTCGATGGCGGCCAGAACTCCGCCGACATGGACGGCACACAGGGCGTCTACACCTCCAACAACCTCGGTTCCACCACGGGCGGCTTCCTCGGCGCTGGCGCTTCGGGCGTGATGCCGATGCCTCAGGACTCGGTCGAAGAGTTCAAGGTGTCCACTTCAGGCCAGACGGCGGACTTCAACAACTCCACCGGCTCCAGCTCGCAGGTCGTCACCAAGCGCGGCCACGACCAGCTTCACGGCACGGTCTACGAGTACTACCTGGACAACACCTTCAACGCCAACAGCTGGCAGAACAACTTCCCAGGCACCGGTTATACGGCCAAGCCCAGCTACCACTTCAGCCGCTTTGGCGTTGCGGCAGGCGGACCAGTCCTTCCCAAACTGCTAGGAGGAAAGACCTACCTGTTCGCCAACTACGAAGGTTTCCGCTATCCGGCGGCTGCCACGTATGAGCGTTCGGTTCCTTCGTACAACTTCCTGCAAAACGGCCAGTTGACCTTTGCTACTACCACAACCACCGCACTCCCTGGTTGCACCTTCGTCCCCACGACCGGGAATAATGGAAACAGCGTTTGCTCCAGGGCGCAGCTGAACGCCGCCGATCCACGCGGCGCCGGTTCTGGTAACAGCTTCGACCCGACGATGCAGAGCTTCTATGCCAGCCAGCTCCCAGTGGCCCCTGCGAGTTCCAACGGACCGACCGGCGGCGATGGTAAGTCCTACTACGGCACCTTCGATTCGAGCTGCGGGTCCCTTTCAGCGGCATACTGCGACGGCGTCAACACCGTCGGGTACCGCGCCAACATCTCCATTCCACAGAGCTCCAACTTCCTCGCTACCCGCATCGATCACGACTTCGGGGACAAGTGGCATTTCATGGCGACTTACCGCTACTACAACCTGCAGAACGTCACCAGCAACCAGGTTGATATCGGCGGCCGCATCGGTACCGACAAGCTGGGCGTACCGACGGCCCTCACCCCGCGTCCGCAGCAGCCATGGTTTCTGGCCGTTGGCATGACCACCAACATCAGTTCCTCGCTGACCAACGACTTCCACTATAGCTACCTGCGCAACTTCTGGCAGTGGAAGGGCGCTGGCGCTCCTCCGCAGATCTCGGGTGCGGGTGGTGTCGTCGAGCCCCTCGGTGAGAGCTCCGCGACCACGGTTCTCGCTCCGTACAACGTCAACGCGCAGAACATCCGTACCCGTATCTGGCTGGGCAAGGATAACTTCTTCCGCGACGACCTCACAAAGATCAAGGGCAACCACGTCCTGCAGGCTGGCTTTCAGTACCAGCACAACTTCAACTATCACCAGCGCACCGATAACGGTGCCAGCATCAACTACACACCGACCTACCAGATCGGCGATGCAGGCGGCGGTGGCAGCGTTACATATAACGGCACAGGTGCTGGCAATGTCGGCGTCCCTTGCACGGCCATCGGCCTCAACTGCGTCGGTGCTGGCACCCCCGCGTATGCTCGTATTCTCGATACGTACTACGGCATCGTGACCGACACGCAGGTGGCCAACACCTACACCAACAACGGCGGCGTGCTCACCCTGAACCCGGCTGCAACTCCCATCGGAGCCCACACCACGATTCCGTACTACAACATCTACGCAACGGACACCTGGAAGGTGAGCCCGACGCTGACCCTCAACTACGGCATCAGCTACGCCATCGAAATGCCGCCGCATGAAGCGAACGGCAACCAGGTGATGTGGACCGATCCCTCCGGCAACGAGCTGAGCACCGACAAGTGGCTCGAGAACCGGTACACCGCAGCCTCCAACGGCACCGTCTACAACCCATTCTTCGCCTTCGCCCTGCTGAAGAACGTCGACGGCGGCGGACGCAAGTATGCCTACAACCCCTACTACGGTTCGGCCAGCCCCCGCATCTCGTTCGCGTGGAACCCCAAGTTCGAGAGCTCCGGCATGAAGGCCCTCTTTGGCGACGGTGCGACGGTCATCCGAGGCGGCTACGGTCGTCTGTATGGCCGCATCAACGGCGACCTGCAGGTGTTGAATCCGCTGCTGAGCCCGGGCCTCATCCTGGCGACGCAGTGCAAAGGCGCACAGTCATCCACCACTGGATCGGGCGGTTGCAACCAGAGTAACTACAACGAAACTACGGCCTTCCGATTCGGCACCGACGGCACCTCGCCCGTCCTCGCATCGGCTGCGCCCCCCACCAACCTCCCACAGCCCTACCGTCCCGGTATCGACGGCCCTGGCGTTTCGATCGCTTCGCCGCTCGATCCGTCGCTCCGTCCCAGCTATGCCGATACGTTCAATCTGTCGATCCAGCGCCAGATCGGACATCGTCAGCTGCTCGAGGTCGGTTACATCGGCCGCTACATCAACCACGACTACATCATGAAGAACCCCAATCAGGTGCCCTACAACCTGACGTTGAATGGCCAGTCCTTCGCGCAGGCTTATGCTGCAGTCGAATCGGCCATGGGTTGCACCTTGAGCGCTGCCGCTTGCAAGTCGAGCGCCACGCCCACCGTGTCGGCTCAACCGTTCTTTGAGAAGGCCCTAGCGGGAGGATCCATATCTACTTCCACCGCCAGCGCTGCCGGAAGCTATACGCAGGCACTCGTCAACTCGAAGGTCAGCAACTTCCGCGCCCAGCAGGTCTTCTCACTCTGGCAGGCGCTTGACACCGGTATCTTCAACCCCACCACCGTTCCCCGCTCGCTCGCTGGTACTGCAACCGGCAACACCACCTACGGCTCGGCTGGACAGACCGTCACCGGCATCAGCATCGGAACACCCGACGGCTGGGCTAACTACCATGGCGGTTACGTCTCGTACAAGATGAGCAACTTCCACGGCATCACGCTGCAGGAGAACCTGACCTGGAGCAAGGCGCTCGGCCTCGGCACCTACAACCAGTCCACGTCGTCCATCACGGCGCAGGACTCGTACAACCTGCAGAACCAGTACGGTCGTCAGAGCTTCGATCAGAAGTACATCTTCAACACCTTCCTGGTTTACACGCCTGAGTGGTACAAGGGGCAGGAAGGCATCATCGGCCGGCTCGCCGGCGGTTGGACGTTCGCGCCGGTAGTCACGGCGGGGAGCGGTCAGCCTCTGGTCTGCACCACCAACAACAGCGGTCAGAACTTCGGTGGTGAAGACGGTTCGACCTTCACCGACAGCGAAACTTGCATCTTCTCCAAGTCGCTGCCGGCCATCCAGCACACCTACCGCGGCGTTACCGGCTCTAGTGTCGGTACTGCCGTCAAGGGTTCGGGCTCGGCTGCCGTCAACATGTTCGCCAACCCGGACGCGATCTATGCTCTCGCTCGCGCTCCGATCCTCGGCTACGACACCAAGGACAGCCTTTCGAGCACTATGTCCGGTCTTGGCTACCTGAACCTCGACTTCAGCGTCAAGAAGGAGATGCGCATCTGGGAGAAGTACAGCGTCGAGTTCTCGGGCGTCCTGATCAACGCCATGAATCACCTGGACTTCGCGAACCCCAGCCTCAGCCTGCAGAGCACGACGGCATGGGGCGTCACGAAGACGCAGGGTAACAGCCCGCGCGCCATCCAGATGGGCCTTCGCGCCAACTTCTAACTCAACGCAACACAAACCCGGCGGCGCTGGAGGATATCCTCCCGCGCCGCCTTTCTTTGGTACGCGCAAACTCTCGCCTAAAGCGATCTCGCAGCAGGCTTACGCCTGCCCCTCGAAAGGACCGCCTCCTTTCGCCAATCCCAGTGGTTTCACTTCAACGCTGAAACACCTACGCTAGGCACAGAATGCAAGGACTGAACGTCATTCCATGCTTCAGGAGGTGGACGTGCCGGCTCAACCAATCCATCGCGGCGGGCTCGCGCCGTGGCAGCGTCGTCGCACCCTCGAGCTCATCGAGCTCCATCTGCGAGGCGATCTTCGTCTCGCCCGGCTTGCCACCGAATGCAGGCTCTCCACCAGCTATTACTGCCGCTGCTTCCGCGTGTCCTTTGGCACGTCCGTGCATCAGTTTGTCATTGGCAGGAGGGTGGAGCGGGCCAAGGATCTGCTGCTGCGCTCGTCCCTCGCGCTCGCCGCGATCGCGGCTGAAACCGGCTTCTCCGACCAGGCGGCGTTCAGTCGCACCTTCGCAGCGAGCGTCGGAACTTCCCCGGCACGCTGGCGCACGCAACACGGTTCCGAGCTTCGAGGATATGCGGGACTTCGGCGGCAGCCCCTCGAAATATTTGAGGTCAGGTCAGCATCACTTCATCCCATGAGCTAGCCTGCTTCAGGTCTGCGAGGCGGCTCGGGAGTCGCACCGGACTCCCATTTCATCTTCCGTCGCCGGAAGAACCAACAGAGTGACGCCCACAATCTGGGCCACGGGCCAACACCATACGAGTCCTTATGGATAAGCCATCCGCAGGCAACAGCGAAGCGGCCGGAAGATTCCCGGCCGCTTCGCTTCGTTCTTCGCAGAGATCTTCGTTACGCCTTGCGGGTGGTCTCGAAGAGGAACCATGAGCGGCGCTGTGTCTCGTCGATCCAGTTTTCGAGCAGGCTCGCTGTGGCCACGTCGCCGGTGTCGTCGCACAGGTCATGCGCGGCGCGCATGCTCAGCGTGAGCGCCTTGTTGTCCTCGTGCAGTTCGGCCAGCATGTCCTGGGGGGTTACGAAGTCGGCGTCGTTGTCGAGGATCCGCTGCAGCTTGGAGATCTGACCGATCGAGCGGATGGTGGTGCCGCCGATCTTACGCACGCGCTCGGCGATGTCGTCGGTCATCGCGAAGATCTGATCGCCGTGCTCGTCCAGCAGCAAATGGTAGTCGCGGAAGTGCGGTCCGCTCATGTGCCAGTGGAAGTTCTTGGTCTTGAGATAGAGGGCGAATACGTCTGCCAGCAATGCGTTCAGCGCGCCGCTTAGCTGCTGCACTGCCTCCTTGGGCAGGTCGGAATGGACGTTCAAGGGCGACTTTTGTAGTGCGATCTTCTCGCTCGTTGTAGACACGATGCTTTCTCCTTCTTGCGTGATGGCCCGCAACCAGATGGCAGGCCAGTTGAGATGTTCCGGTCCCGACGTTTTACCTCCGTTAGATGTCGCGAACCGGCACGTAGTTCCAGCAAAGGCACTCCTAGCAATACACCATGTACGTGAAAGCTCGGATAGACCCAAAAGAGTAGGCGATCATCGGCTGATCGACAAATCAGGCGCGATTTTGCGTGAGCCTGCGTACCGCATCCGCCGCTACCACGTGAGGCAACGTAATGGTCTGGGAAAGCCTCCATGTACTGGACAGGGCGAACGGAATGTCCCTCTTGCACGCACATGCTGAAACACAGGAGATATAAGAATGCAGTCGGACAACAATGCAATTTCCCGGCGAAAGCTCGTCAGCCATCTCGGAGCGGGCATCACCGGTGCAGCTCTCAGCGCAGCCCTTCCCCTCGAGGGACAGGCGACGGGAGGTACAACCGCCGCGCCCTTCGTCGATCCCACAACCAAGTACCCGAAGCCTCCGTATCCGGGCCAGTCGCAGCCCTGGCCGGGCCTCGCGAGCAAGATGAATCCGCGCCCGGACCATGGTGAGACCAGCTATAAGGGCTCGGGGCGTCTGGCGGGTCGTAAGGCGTTGATCACCGGCGGTGATTCCGGGATGGGCCGCGCGGCGGCGATCGCCTACGCGCGTGAAGGTGCGGACGTCGCGATCAGCTACTACCCGACGGAGGAACCTGATGCCAAGGAAGTCATCGAACTGATCAAGGCGGAGGGACGCAAGGCGATTCCGCTACCCGGCGATCTGCGCCAGGAGAATTATTGCAAGGAGCTGGTCGCCAAGGCCGTTGCGGCCTTGGGAGGACTCGATATCGTCGTTTCGAACGCGGGGCGTCAGCAGCAATGCGAGGACATCCTCCAGCTGACGACGGAAGCATTCGATGCCACGATGAAGACGAACATCTATGCGCCGTTCTGGATCATCAAGGCAGCGGTCCCGCATCTGAAGCCGGGATCCTGCATCATCGGCACTACGTCGGAGCAAGCGTATGACCCGGCCGCGAATCTATACGACTACGCGCAGACCAAGGCTGCGACGATGAACTACGTGAAGTCTCTCGCCAAGCAGCTTGGCCCGAAGGGCATTCGAGTGAATGGCGTGGCGCCGGGGCCGATCTGGACACCTCTTCAGGTCTCCGGCGGCGCAACGCAGGCGCACCTCATCCACTTCGGCGAGACGTATCCCCTTAAGCGTGCGGGACAGCCTGCAGAACTCGCGAGCATCTATGTGCAACTTGCCTCCAACGATGCGAGCTACACCACGGGCAACATTTATGGCGCAGGCGGAGGCGGAGGCCAGCCATAGGCCCGCTCCGCTTGTGGACTCAACGGCCGCGGGCGAAGATGTTCCTCAATTCCTCCGGCGGCACTACCTCCAGTTGGGCATAAGTGCACGCCGCCGGCGCTTTGTCGTCACGCCAGCGGCGGAACTGAGCGGTGTGGCGGAATCGATCACCCTGCATGTGGTCGTACGCCACCTCCACCACGAGTTCGGGGCGAAGCGGCTCCCACGCAAGGTCTTTCCCCTGACTCCACCGGCTCTGCGCTCCCGGCATGCGGCCATCGCTTCCCTGCTCTGCCCATGAAGCCCACGGATGATCTCTTAATGCATCGCGGCGGTATCGCGTGAGGAGTTCCACTAGTTCCCTGCGCTTCGCCATCGTGAAGCTTGCACAGACACCGACGTGTTGGAGCCTCCTTTGATCGTCATAGAGACCCAGCAGAAGCGAACCCACGGCATCCTCACCGGACTTGTGCCAGCGGAAGCCCGCCACCACACAATCGCAGTCGCGCTCGTGCTTCACCTTCAGCATGACCCGCTTATCAGGCTCATAAGAGCCCGTTGTTGCCTTGGCCATCACGCCATCCAGCCCTGCGCCTTCGAAGCGACTGAAGCAGTCGAGTGCGGTCTCGCGATCAGTGGTCGACGGTGTGATGTGCAGCGGCGGCTTGGCAGACCGCAACACCGTCTCCAGCCGGGCGCGACGCTCCGAGAACGGCTTCGACGTCAGATCTGCGTCCTCTTCGCAAAGGAGATCGAAGAAGACAACCGAAGCGGGGGTCTGTGCTGAGAGAAGCTTTACACGCGATGCCGCAGGATGGATGCGCTGCTGCAACGCATCGAAGTCCAGGCCGCGCCCTGTAACCACGACGATCTCGCCATCCAGCACGCACCGGGATGGCAGCTGCTGGAGCAACGGCGCGATCAGATCAGGGAAGTATCGGTTCAGCGACTTTCCATCACGGCTCTGGAGAAGAAGCTCCTCGCCATCGCGAAAGACGACGGTGCGAAAACCGTCCCACTTAGGCTCGAAGATCCACGAGCCTTCCTGGGGGATGGCCTCTACCCGCTTGGCGAGCATGGGAAGCAGCGGGGGGGTGAGCACAAGGTCGATAACGAGCCTCCGACGCATCGCAAGAGCCAACGGTTGAAGCGATGCGCTCCTCCGTCTGACTGTGGAGGCCAATCTCTGGTTGCATGCCGCGTGTCGTCCTGGCCCTGTTCCCCTATCATGGGTTACCGGACTTCATGAGATCCGGATATCGGGAGAGAGCTCCAGTGGAAGAAGACCAGCAGGCACAACCCGGAGAATCCTCGAGAGCTGAAATAGAATCGGGGCCGGCCGTCCGAGTGTTCACGGGGAGCGAAGACGGGTACGACGCGCGAATGCCGACCGTCACGACGGACGAGGAGCCGTCGACCCCGGCTCTGCCCTACCCGGTCGTAGCGTTCGGGGCCTCCGCTGGCGGTCTGCAGGCGATGAAGGAGATCCTGCAGCATCTCTCTCCGACGACAGGGATGGCGTTCGTCCTGCTGAGCCATCTCGCGCCCGAGCAACGGAGCTACCTTGCCGAGATCACGTCTCACCTGACCGCGATGCCGGTTCATCCCATTAGCGATGGGATGACGCCCGAACCAAACCATCTGTACGTGCTGCAGCCCAATCAGATCGCGCGTCTGCAGCAGGGCCGCTTGCGGGTCCAGCCTCGCTCGGAAGACGGCAGGTTTCCGATGCCCATCGATATCTTCTTCCGGTCCCTGGCTGCGGACCAAAAGAGCCACGCCATCGGTGTCGTCCTCTCCGGAGCGGACTCTGACGGCGCACTGGGGCTGAAGACCATCAAAGGCGAAGGCGGATTCGCGCTGGTGCAATCCCCCGAATCGGCGCTCCACAGCAGCATGCCGCGGGTTTCCATCGCTGCGGACCATGTCGACCTCGTCGTCCCTCCGCGTGAACTCGCCCTCGAACTTGGGCGGCTGGCTGCGCAGTTCACTCACCCTCAGGTTCGCCTGTTGGAGCAGCCAGAGGCTCCACTTACAGACGACCAAAGCTTCCTAAGAGTCCTGCAGATCGTCAGGGCAGCCTCCGGCCTTGACCTTCGACAATACAAGCCGGACACGATCCGCAGACGCATCGCCCGCCGCATGGTGCTCCTGCGCATCGAGACGCTCGCCGAGTATGCGCGCTTCCTCCAGCTGCGTTCCGATGAGCTGAAGGTCCTGCAGGAAGACGTCCTCATCAATGTGACGCGCTTCTTCCGCGACACTGCGTTCTGGGAATCGCTGAGCAGGGACATCCTGCCAACGTTCTTCAAAGATCGACCGACCGAGAAGGGGATTCGCGTGTGGTGCGCGGGATGTTCTTCGGGCGAAGAGGTCTACTCTCTTGCCATCGCGATTCTTGAGTACCTCATCGCGAACGGACTCGAGACAACGGTCCAAATCTTCGGCACCGACATCAGCGAGCGAGCGATCGAGATGGCGCGGAACGCCACCTACCCGGAGTCGCTGGCCGCGGACATCAGCCAGGAGCGGCTGCGGAGATTCTTCGCCAAGACCGCTCGCGGCTACCAGGTCTCCAAGCGCTTGCGGGATTGCTGCATCTTTGCGCGTCAGAACCTGGCCAACGATCCGCCGTTCTCCCATATCGACTTTCTGGCCTGCAGAAATGTTCTGATCTACTTCAACGAGTCCCTGCAACGACAGGTGATCGCCACCTTCCATTACGCCCTCGAGCCCGACGGGTACATGCTGCTGGGTCTCTCCGAGACGCTGCGCGATTATGACAGCGGCTTCTCCATCGTCGATCGCAAGCAGAAGATCTACCAGAGGAAGGATGGAGAGGCCGGAGGGACTCCACGCTTCCCTCTTCTGCACAATCTGCTTCCCCTGGGAATGCGACCTGCCGAACACCTGCATCTGGATGAGAGCTGGCCGGAGCTGGAGCTGCAACGCGCTGCCGACCGCATCGTCCTGTCGCGCTTCGGACCGCCGGGCCTGATCGTCGACGACCGGCTCAACGTGCTGCAGGCGCGTGGTCAGACGGCGCCTTACGTGGAGTTTTCCAGCGGCGCCGTCACCCTCAACCTTGGCCGGATCGTGCGTTCCTCGATCAACAAAGAAGTCCTCAACGCCGTGGAACGGGCCATCCGCGAAAACATCCCGGTGTCGCGGTCGGGCAGCATCGGGCCTGAAGACAACCAGCAAGAGATTCAGATCGATGTTCTGCCGATCCCAGGAGCAGGATCCCGCGCACGCTGCTTCATGATTCTCTTTTCCGAACGGGAAGAGAGCCGCTCGGCTCACACCGTCGACCAGCCTCGGCTCCCGGACGTGCCTGAGGAAGAGCGCGACCGCCAGAATCTGCAACTGCGCGAAGACCTGTCCGCGACCCGCTATCATCTGCAGTCGCTGATCGAAGAGCGCGATGCGCGCAACCAGGAGCTCGTCTCCGCGAACGAAGAGATCCAGTCCGCGAACGAAGAGCTGCAAAGCACCAACGAAGAGCTGGAGACCACCAAGGAAGAGCTGCAGAGCGCCAACGAAGAGCTGCAGACGGTCAATGACGAGCTGCAGCAGCGTAATGCCGTGCTCACACAGACCGGCAACGATCTGAGCAATCTGCTGACCAGCGTGAACATCCCGCTGCTCATGCTCACGGATGATTTCACGATCCGGCAATTCACTCCGCCGATGGAGAAGCTCCTCAATGTCCGCTCCACGGATGTCGGCAGACCGATCAGTGAGATCCGGCTCCAGCTCTCCGTTGAGGATGTGCAACCCATCCTTCGCGATGTCCTGGACACGCTCGGAACCCGGGAGCTGGAGGTGCAAGACAAGGCCGGACGATGGCATCTCATGCGCGTCCGTCCCTACCGGACTTCCGACAACAAGATTGAAGGCCTGGTCGTGGTGCTGGTCGATATCGATCAGCTCCGCAACAGCCAGCAGGAGTTGCGCGAGGCACGCGACTTCGCCAGCTCCGTGGTGGAGGGTGTGCCCGTTCCCGTCGTTGTGCTGAAGAAGGACGGCTCCATACGAACCGTCAATACTGCCTTCCGCGCGCTTACGAAGATGCGGGACAAGGAGCTGGTGGACCGCTCATTCCCTGACCTTGTGCAACACCTCTGGGGAGTCGAGCTGGGTCAAAGAATCGATACTCTCCTCGACGGAGAGGCTGGGGCGACGTTCGAGGTGGAACACGTCTCGACCACTTCGGACGACAAGGTCCTCTTCTTTCGAGCTCAGGCGCACGCGACCGATGGCGACCGCGTCATCCTCCTGACGATTGAGGACGTCACGCTCCGCCGCCGCGCTGAGGAGATGCTTTCGCAGCAAAAGGCCGAGCTTGAGGCCGAGGTCGAGAGAACGAACATCACGCTGTCGGCCGCGCAGGAAGAGCTTCGCGATCTCGCGGCGCACCTGTTCTCGGTGCAGGAGTCCGAGAGGCAGCGCGTTGCCCGCGAGCTGCACGACGATGTCGCCCAGCGCCTCAGCCTGATGCAGATCGCGTTCGAGCGGCTCAGAAACACTTCACCCGAAGACGCGCACTTCGAGGAGATGTATCAGGATCTGAAGACGCTCAACGAAGATGTCCGCAAGCTCTCGCACCAGCTTCATCCCTCGATTCTCACCGATCTCGGATTGCCTGCCGCGCTGCGGGAACTGGTCGATGACTTCCGCGAGCACGAGCACATGATCGCAAGCTACATCGGAAACAACATTCCCGAACACATCCCGGCGACCTCAGCCACGGCCGTCTACCGCATCGCCCAGGAGGCGTTGCGCAACGTGAGCAAACATGCCGGCAAAACGCATGTAAAGGTAATGCTGGAAGGTAACGGCCCATGGCTCCAGCTTACGGTGAAGGATCTCGGGACAGGGTTCGACCTGGATGCCGAGATCCCAAGGCGTGGACTTGGGCTTGTGAGTATGAAAGAGAGGGCAAGGATTGTCGGTGGAAGCCTGCAGGTGAGATCATCGCTCGGCGTAGGAACCACGGTTGTGCTGCAAGTGCCGCTGGAGGAACATGCGTAAAGCCAAAGTTCTCATCGCCGACGACCACTCCCTGATGGCGGAAGGTCTGGCAAGTATTCTCGCCTCCGAGTTCGAGATTGTGGGCGTCGTCTCCAATGGGCGGCAGATCCTCGCGGAAACGTCACGGGTAATGCCTGACCTTGTCTGCCTGGATATTGGGATGCCGGGCCTCAATGGGATTCAGGCCGCGTTGGAGCTGCATCGGATGCACCCTAAGTTGAAGATCATCTTCGTCACGCAGCAGATCGGACTCCCGTACCTGCGCGCCGCGTTCCGAGCCGGCGGTGTGGGCTACGTCGCAAAGCAGTCTGCGGGAAGCGAGCTTATGACGGCGATGCGAACCGTGATGAACGGAGGGACATTCATCACACCCCTGCTTGCGGATAAGATCTCGCATGATCCGAAGGAACTGGCCTTCAACCCGGGAGGCGCGTTCACCGACGCACTTACTCCTCGACAGCGAGAGGTACTGCAGTCGATCGCAGAGGGAAGAACCACCAAAGAGATCTCGACGCTGCTGAAGATCTCCCCCAAGACGGTCGAATTCCACAGGAGCTGCGTGATGGACGAGCTCGGCCTGAGAACGACGGCGGAGCTCACACGGTATGCCCTCAGCCATCACCTGATCGCTCATGAGCCGACGCCGAGCGCGGTCCTCGGCGTCGAATAGATCAATGGATAGATCGACGCACGCCGGGGGCTAGGGAATTCCCTAGGTGCGTCTGCGCAGAATTCCAGTTACCTTCGCGGAATGGATAGAGCGCTCTTCTTTCCCTTCCCTGAGATAGGGCTCCATCCATCAAGGGACTATTCCCCTCGCGACCGATCCGGCGAAGGCGAAGGTCAGGAGCAGGGCCATCCCGCGTCGCGTTCCCAGCAACTGACGCCCATGCTTGGACTCCACAGCGCCGATCCAAAGGCATCCCCTCCAGCAGGAGTCAAAGGTCAGATCCTCCTCATTGGCGATGATGAAACCCTGCAAAGTACTCGTGCGGCCATTCTGCAGCGAGACGGTTACTCCGCGATCATCCGCGGAACCAATGCGTATGAGGAGCGCGTGCTGTGGCAAACCGTCGATCTCGTAATCGTCTGCCATTTTGTGGCTCGAAGCACCTTTGAATCGATCCGACAAGGCACCCATGAGCATTCGCCCACATTGAACGTCTTGTATCTCTCCACTCCCGCGGACGGCCATGCCGATGCAAGTGAGCTTCTGGTAACAGGTGCGTTGACGCCACGATCCCTACTGGGAGAGATCGGTCGCCTCATTTCCTCGGGACCAAGTGTCACGTCGCAGCAGTAGAGATGTGGCGCTCGATGTGATCGAGCCACGCAACGCCAAAACCTCCGCACGAGAGCACTCCGGCAGTCATGCCCCGATAGACTTGAACCATGGTCGAAAAAGTACGCTGCCGCTGGGCGCAAAGCGATCCGCTCATGGCGGAATATCACGACAAGGAATGGGGTCGGATCGTTCGCGACCCACGCGAGCTGTGGGAGACTCTGATGCTCGAAGGCTTCCAGGCTGGCCTGTCGTGGCAGATTGTTCTGCGCAAGCGTGAAGGCTTCCGCAAGGCGTTTCATCGATTTGACCCGAAGAAGGTCGCGAAGATGACCGAGCTGGATGTCGAGCGATTGATGCAGGACCCCGGCATTATCCGAGCACGCGCCAAGATCAACGCAACGATTCAAGGCGCGAAGATCTTCGTCGAGATGGAGAAGAGCAGCGAGGACTTTGGCAAATGGGTCTGGTCCTTGCACGGCAAGCCGGTCAAGAACTTCGGCGCTGTCCCCGCAGAGACAGAGAAGTCGGCGGAGATCTCGAAGGCTTTGAAGAAGCGCGGCTTCAAGTTCGTTGGACCGACGATCGTCTACGCGTGGATGCAGGCAGTCGGCATGGTCGACGATCACTCTGCAGACTGCTTCCGCAGAAAGTCGTAACGAGGCCCTTGACGTCTTCATAGACAGCCGGTGGATCGTCGGCCGTCTGCGGGCATTGACGCTGAAGCACAATGCCCGCAGGAAGCGCGGTCTCCGCGGAGGCCGCGCAATCTTCAGGCCGTACGCCACGCGCTTTGCCTTTGCATCGAACCGCGACCTCGCGCCGTGCGTCACCAGCACTCCCCGAAGCGAACTCCCGAAAATCCACTCACCTGCACGACACGACTTAGGACGTGCGTTTTCTCCGTGTCCCTTTCTTCCGCCGCGTCGCGCCTACACGGATAGCACCACATGCAGCGAGACACGGAACCAGGTTGAGCTGCGCCGAATCGCAACTTGCGTTGTCGAGCAGGACGGTCGCGACCCTCTGCTGCATGGGTGCATATCTTGACTCCGTCGCGGGGTTCCCATGCGCGCCCAGACCCGTCGTTCCATCGTTCGACTTGCCATCATCGCCATCGCTTACGTCCTGCCCGCGGTGCTTGGGATCGCTGGGTGCTCTTCCTGTGAGTTCGGCGAAGATCCTCTCCGTCACGCAGGCAAGCCATAGGGACCGTGGAAACAGCTGCTAGCGCGTCCGACATCGCAAAATCCCGCGCCCGCTCACATGAGTACAGCGCTCAACTCACGCAAGGAGGCACCATGCTATTTGGCAATCGTCGTCAACTCGTCTTGCTCATCATCACGTTGCTTGCGGGCGTCGTAAGCAGCCACGCCCAACTGAATCCAAGTCTCACCAAGGCGCCGCCGGCCAAATCGAGGCCCGCGCCGACTTTAGCACCGCTCTCCCCGAGTAACTCTGCCAATGGGACGACGTCAATAACGTGGCGAGCACAGCCGACTCTACCTGGCGCGACGTCAACCGCCGCGGTGACAACGTCCGGTGCTCAGGTTGTTAGATCGATTAGCTTTCTTCAAGGGCAGAAACCGGACGCCGCTCTGCCCAGCCTTCTCAAATCCAAATGTACGGACTGCACGTGGACCGTTGAGCCCTGGCTTGTCCCGGGGATGGCAATCGACCCGGATGGGGCGTTCGTAGGGACGCCCAGCCACGTCGTCAGTTTCCAGGCGACGGTAACCGCATCCCGGCCTCACGGGATAGCCCTCGATCCAAATGATCCCCTGCGAGCACCAGCGAAAGTGACCATTCAGGTGTTGCTGGTCGCATCGCCGACGATCTTGTCCGGCAGTCTCCCCTCTCAGCCAGTGAACGAGGCCTACTATGAGTACCTCACAGTGCATGAGAGCCCGGAGGCTCACTACGTCTGGAACATCGATCCTTCCACGCTTCCCCCGGGCCTCGTCGCGAATGCGAATGGTGTGATCTCCGGAAAGCCCACAACCGCTGGAACCTATCAGATCAGTGCGACCGCAACGGACGATAGCAATCGTTCTCAGACGATGAAGATCGGTGCCGAGATCCTCGATTCTCCAGGATGTAACGCGGCCAAATATACCGATGGAAGTTATTTCAAGGGTTTCGTTCCTCTGTCCCACAAGGTCAACGTTGATCCCTATGGCGCTGGTGTCTACTCCAACATGACCGATTCCGACGTCCAGTGTTTCTACAGCACTGGTGGACCGACTGCAGCAATTACACAAGTCCAGTACATCTATGGATTCGGAAGCGGCGCGAATACTCTTTCTTCGGACCTGGTCTCTTTCCAGCTCTTCGCTCCACTCGGAACACAGATCTCTCTGGGAACCAGCGTGACAGGCTCATCGAGTTCCACGAACGCATCGACCACGACTACATCGATCACGAACGCAGCGAGCAGGGGCGCAGCGACCACAAGCACGCCTTCCGACACTACAACCGCGACAGCACTGCAAACCGTCGAGGCGGGAGGGAACTTCTTTATCCACGTTCTGTATCCCGTCCTGTACGAGAAGACAACCCATGCTAGTCTGGTTGCCGCCCTGGACCCGAAGGTTGGCTTCAACTTCAATGGCTTCGGGCAGCAGGCAACACTTACGCAGGGAACAGAGCAATACTTCAACTTCCCACTCGACGTGAACGCGAGCGTGAATGGGATCGCTAACCTAGGAGGACTGTTCTTTGACTACAGAGGCGGTCTTGAGTCCGTTCCAGGAGGCTTCGCCGAGAACGCCGGCCTCTCTCACCATAACTTCTATCTGAATCAGGTTTCTTTCGGGGTCAAGTTCGCGGGACTGCTTCAAATCGGAGCGCAACGGTTCTTTGGTCCCTCAGCGGCCTTTGACACCACCAGCCCTTCGGGTTTCAATAAATGGCACCTCATCCTTCAGCTAAGTCCGAAGACCTAGAAGCCTCGAGTGAGTCCCGGTCCGCTGCGGACCGGGGCATACCTAGGTCGGCATATCTGCTGTTGCCAAGGCGGCGTCAACCCTCATCGTTCGCGATCGGATTCTTGAACGAGTTTCACTGGGCCGAGAAGTCCTGACGGTAAGAGGTCGGAATCGGCTCGATACGGCGTGACGTCCGCGTGAGTGTACGTGGTGGCATTCGGCTGCAGATCACCGATTAGTCGATTGACCCACGCGTTGATCACGGTGATGCGAAGCGTGTTCGTTCCTGGTCGCAGGGCAGAGTTCACATCGACGCGATACGGCGCGTGCCAGACGATGCCCAGGTCCTGACCGTTCACGCTAACCGAGGCAAGATTTTTCACGTCGCCCAGATCGAGCCACAGATGACAGCCCCGTTCGAACCACTTCTTCTTAGCGTCGATCGTTGTGGTGTACGTGCCGGCACCTGAATAGTACTTCACGCCTGCATTCGAGCTGCTTGACCAGGAGATGAGCGACGGCAATTCTATTGAATCTGGTGCCCCGAGATTTGGCTGGAAAGCGACGGTCCATGGTCCGCTTACGGTAGCGACGTTAGCTGTGAGTTTCGCAGGCACGGAAACCGACGGCACTGTCGTGCGATGGCGGAAGACGATGAACGCCGAGCCCCAGGCCTCGAGTCGTAGCGGAACGGAGGTCCGTTCTCCGACGATGCGATATGAGAGCGCTTCGCTCGTCCCGGTCTCCGAGCGCCATAACTCAGGAGCCTTGCCTGCAACGCGGAAGGTAGCATCCAGGGCCACATCGTGATCGCTGCGATTATCTACAAAATAGATCTCGGCGTCGGGTGTGGTGCGGTGCACGAATTCGACGCGATGATCCGGTTGCGAAAGGTCGTAATCGAAATCGGGAAGGACGTTCAGCGTGCGCAACGCTGTCGAGGCATCAACACCCGCGAAGACCCTGCCCCTGCCAACAGTGTGTGTGCCTGTCCCCTCTCCGAAGAGCTCCGTGGCGAGGCGATCGAACTCGGCGCGGTCATCCGCCAGGCTGGGAGTATCCAGAGGCTTGGGACCCGCAACCATTGCGCCCGATTGGACGAGCGTATAGATCGCGCGCAACACCGGCAGCGACATATGGCGTGAATAGGGATCGAGGATCAGCAAGCGATACCTCATCCCAGACGCGGTCGTGATCTGAGCGCCCGCAGTATGTACCGCGTGAATCAGGCCGTCGGCATTGATGTAGTCGAAGCCATAGCCCGGCGGGATGTTTGGAGCGCTGTCGCGAAAGATCGCTGTGAGGTTGGAATCCTCGCCATAGAAATAGAGGATGTCGGCGACGAATCGTCCCTGCTGCAGCATGTAACTGTTCCGCGCGAGATAGTCGATCCATGGACGCGCCTGCTCGGCCCATGTTTCATTACGATTGAACCATTGCCCGTATTTGCCTAGCGTCAGACCCGGCTTCCAGTTCATGAGCGGCTGATGCGACGACTCATGGATGACGATGCGGTTGATCCCATTGAGAAACTCCTGGTCCGCGGTGGGTTTCAGGGTTGCGGGCGACCAGCCCCAGGGATCGAACTTTGCGGTCATGGATTCCGCCGCCGCGAGGTTCTGGCCATAGATGTGCGCGACCGATGCCGACTCGCGGTCGTCGGCGTTGAAGCGATAGATCTCATCATTCACCCCAAGCGTCTGTGTCCACATCGCTCCCATGGGGACATCGGCGAGTTTCTTCACCTCCATGCCATCGCCAACAAAGGCGCGGCCCGACTCGTGCGATTCGCCGTAGTGAGTCATGTTGCGGCTGGCGAGCGAAGCCTGTACCTGGCCGTAATGCTCGTCTGCGGTGAGATCCGCAATGGTCTTGCGGAGATCCCAGAGAAACTGGTCGCTGGCCTTCGAGTTATCAACTACATAGCCGGCTAACACAGGCAGCCACGGGGTCGGATCGTAGCCGCGGCGCTCACGAAACTGGGCGAGCATGTTATCGGTCCAGTTCTGCGTGCCCGCCTCCCAGCTATCGGTGATGACCGAACGGATACCGCGCTGGCCCATCATGTCCGCTCCAACGGTATCGCGATAGCTATTGAGATAGGCCTCCATGTAGTCCTTGACGTAACGGCGGTCGAGCTTGTCGACCTCAAGGCCAGTGGCTTCCTTCGTCGCAGGATGATTCGTCGTCCCAATTAACGAATAGCCGATGCGGAGGATCGTCCATCGTCCCGCAGGCGCTGACCAGTCGAGCGTGCCATCGGGACGAAGCTTACCCGTCAGGTCGATCACCTCCGACTTCGGGATCGTGCTCGCGGCGTCTGCCTCCATGCTTGCGAAGCCATAGAGGTCCTGGACCGGCCGGAAGCCGGCTTTCGCTTCGAAACGATTTACGCGAGCCCCCGCGTGCAGCGTGAACTCATTCACCGCAATCCTTTCGCCGGAAGGTGCGCGAGAAGCAAATGTGAGACGAAAGAATCGCGCTGTGGCAGGCGCAAAGGACAGCGTCTCTTCTGCAGCACCGTCCAGGTCGGCCGCCGCAATCGTGCGGAAGTTCGAGCCGTCATCACTCGCCTGCAGCTCTGCGCTCATCGGCGCGCCAACCGACGCTGTAATGGATCGGATCGTGACCGGCTCCGCGTAACGAGCCTGGATCCATTGTTTGTCTTTACCTTCCCGGTTCCGAATCGTGAGGGACGTCGCAAGATTCTCGTCCGATAGAACCTTCGCATCCGCGACAGGACCGTCGCTGGTTGCGACTTGCGACGCGGGCATGGGACGCTCGTCACTCGGTGTTCTAAAGGCAATCAGAGCAGCATCAGCGTAGAACTCTGGTTCGTCGATGGCTGGCTTCAGAATCGGTGTGTTCTGAAACTTTCCCGTCACAACTGGAGGATGAGCAATCGTACCTCCGAACGGTTTGCCGCCCTCGATGACCGTCTCACTCCACACGTACTTCTTCATCGCCTGGCGGCCAGTGACCCATGGACCTCCCGTCTCGCTCCACCCTGGGCTTCCCGCGATCGCCATCTCCAGTCCCAGTTGATCGCACAGTGTCGTCGCGTAGCGAAAGGCATCCTTCCACTCCGGCGTCATGTACTCGATGCGATGATCCACAACCTGTGGCGTCGCGAGTGCGGCATCGAAAACCTGTACGCCGCCAAGCCCTTCCCTATGCATCCACTCGAGGTCCGCGCGGATACCTTCCTTCGAGATGTTGCCGTTCATCCAGTGCCACCACACGTAGGGGCGCGCGCTCTGCGGTGGATTCTTGAAGCCATCGAGCAATGGATCCGCTGGACGAGTTCCCACGCCTTGCGCAACAGCCGAGGCACTGAGGAGAGCAAACACGAGGATTTTCATGACCCTCGCATTCTAGTGCCCAGAGGGCTCACATCTCTCGCGAAGAACATTCGTTCCGGTGCGCGGACCGGCGATGCGCGCGAGAGCGTCAGTTGAGATTGGGGTAAGTTCGATACGCCACGATCTCTGAGCTGAAGGTGGTGCCCTTGACCTTCGAGGTCCGTAACAGCATCTCGAAATAGGGGAACTCCTTGACCTTTAGCATCTGCCTGAAGTGCTCCATCTGAGCCTCAGAGGTGATGAACTCCGCCGCCGCACTGGTTGAGTCGGCGTCCAATCCAGCAAGAACCACCACGCGACCGCTCTGGCTGGGGTTCGGGAGATAGGAGACCACGCTATACGCTGTAATTGTGTTAGGAGAATTTGGCGCCACGTACCGAGCCTGCTCTCCCGTGCGAGGGTGGGTGTTCAACACGACCCCGTATCCTCCGGCATAATCAAACTCGACGACGAAGTTCATATGGTCTTCGAGAAGGCGGACCCATGGATTAGCCTTCCGGCCTCCGATGAAGATGACATTGTTGCGCTTCATATCGTCAGCGGAGTAATAGCGGGCGAACGTAAGGTGCGGGGCCGGCATCTTTGGAATCGCCTGTGTCACCTGGTGTGCTGCCTTCATATCTCCGAAGGTGATGAGGTCATGATTCGCAATCTCATCGAGGTCCATCCTGCGATCCGCGCTCACATGCGAGGCATCGACGGTCTTCATGTATTCGCTGCGAAGGTAATCATGTAGTGAGATGGACTGACGCGTGATGTCCTCCACGACACTGGCTGAGCCATCGGGAAGAACGATGTCGACGGGTTGATGATTCTGCGCAAACGAGTTCCAGAAATCTTTCAGCGCAGGTCCGGACGTGGCTGGGAAAGCATTTTCGCGAAGGGTCCGATTCTGTTGCCAGAGGAAGCCGCACCAGAGCAGCAATACGGCGCTCCCAACGGCCCAGACGACGTACTGCCAGCGGACCAGCCGGAAGCCGGAGCTGGCCACCTCGACCGGCGGGTGAGGTGGTGCGGGCACCAGGGGAGCCAACGACGATGGTTCTGGGATCGCGCGATGCCGGAAGACAGGTTTGTATCCTCCGCGAGGAATCTCCAGGACCAGCGTTTCGCGAGAGCCTTCCTCCGCAAAGTATTGCTCGATGCGGCGGCGTAGTTCGGTCGCATTCACACGAACAATGTTGTCCTGGCTCCGGTTGTAGAAGGCAGGCCGGCCGAAGACCTTCTCGCCGATCTCCTGCTCATTCAGTTCCGCATGCGGATCGCGGAGAGATTCCGCGGCAACAAAGATCAGAAAGTCGCGAAGTCGAGCCGACCTTCGAAACGGGGAACTCCCAACGATCCTCTGCACGAGCGCCCGTTGCTCCTCCTGGCCGGGGGACGCAGTGGGTTGGAGCTCCGGTGCCTCAATCGTCGCCTTCATGGATCACGCCAGGGAATCGTCCGGTGCAGAGTCTAGCACGGGTTGTGAATCGTTGGCGAGTGCGGCAGGCCCAAGCATGGAGCAGCAATATCCGGACTTCTAACCGTTAAGACTTGCTCCCTGATCCACCAAAATCTCGGGCTTCTGCCCCTGAGGCAAGACGTCACATTGCGGGCAAAGCGAGTCAGTTGGTCTTGAGTCGCCACCCTCCTTGTCGGAGCCGACTCTTCACCATCATGCCTTCCGGTAAATTAACTTGCTGCACGCGAACCGTCACAGCGAGGATTGGGCCGCTTTAGGGACCCATTAGCCAAACGAATTGGGGAAATCGACAGGATGGGCTCAACGCCTCCGTCCCCATCGGGCTAAGTCACGCTTCGGAGGATCACGTGCGCAATCGTCAATCGAACGACAATCTATTCAAGAATGCCCTGAAAGCCAAAGGCTCACTCTGGGCGCTCGCCCTGCTATCCGCTCTGCTCACGGTATTGCCAGCATCGGCACAACGGTATCTGGGAAGCATCCAAGGCGAGGTGAGCGATCCCTCAGGAGCAAAGATCCCCGCCGCCACAGTCGTCGTCGAGGAGACCTCTACCCACTTCAAGACGACCGACACTTCCGGTGCCGCGGGAACCTACAGCGTTTCGTCCCTGAATCCGGGCACATACACGGTCACCATCAAAGCCCCCGGCTTTAAGACTGAGACAAAAACCGGAGTCATCCTGACCGCGGGTCAATTGCAGGAGGTTGACTTCCGGCTCGCACCTGGTGCCCAGGCGGAGACCATTCAGGTGACGGCCGAAAATACTCTGCTCGATACTGGCTCCGCCAACATCGCCACCACACTGAGTACCCAGGAGGTGACCGACCTGCCCAACGAGGGGAGAAATCCTTATGTGCAGGAGGCTTTGGCTCCCGGCATGATTCCGAGCACAGGCAATTACTTTCAGGCAAAGTCGAGCCAATATACCAACCCGTACAGCGGCTTCGCCGTGGCCGTCACCGTAGATGGGATCAGCGGCCACAACAGGCTGACGCTCGACGGGATACCCAACGACGCGGCCGAACGTTTCTCAGGAGCAAGCTACACCAACTTCGTACCTTCACCGGAAGCCGTGCAGGAGACCAAGGTGGAAAATGGCATGTTCGACGCCCAGATCGGCCATGGCGATGGAACCGTGACCAACGTCGTCGTTCGCAATGGGACGAATCGCCTTCACGGCTCCGCCTATTATGTCTTCCAGGATACTTACCTGAATGCTAACACCTACGAAAAGGCCGGACTCGGCCAGCCACGCAATAACGACCAGGTGAGCCAAACCGGTCTTGTGATCGATGGGCCCGTCGTGCTGCCGAAGATCTACAACGGGCGCGACAAGACGTTCTTCATGTTTTCTTTCGAACGCTATGCCACGCATACCCCGCAAAATTACAGCACACGCGTGCCAACAGCTGCGGAGTTGAATGGTGATTTCTCCGGCCTTTGCTCGGCGTTCAATGGCAATGGACTGTGCACCTCGGGAGTTCAGCTCTACGTTCCTAATTCTCCGCTGGATGCCAATGGAAACCGCACCCAGTATTTCCCCAATAACAATATCGCTGCGGCGCTGAATGCCACCGGCAAGGCCTTTGCTTTGTATCTCCCAAGCCCTAACGTGACGAACGCTACGGCGCTGACCAACCCCAACTACATCTCCACCCAAACCACGTATCCGAGCACATACCCTTCCTTCATCGGGCGTTTCGACCATGCCTTTGGACAGAAAAACAAGATCAACATCATTGGGTTCCGTTCGGGGTTGACCCAGAGCTACCCGCTGGAAGGCTTCCCCAAAGGCATCGGCCCTACCAATAGCTCAACGGGCTATGGTTATAGCGTTCATCGGAACAACCGCGGCGGCAGTATTGACGATGTGCAGCAGTTCTCCTCAACGATGGTGTTGGACTCGCGCTTTGGAGTGGATTATCACCCCTTCGGCCTGGTGTATCCCGGTAACTCCGGGTTCAGCCTGAGCAGCCTGAACATGACGACGACAGGCCTTCCCTATAACACGTTCCCCGGCGAATACATGAACAGCGACGGGTATGCGGGTCTGGCGCCCGGCGCAGGGGGCCAGGTCAGTACGGATGCCCTCATGTCACTCGACGAAATCCTGAGCAAGGTCTGGGGTAGGCACTCCGTCCGCTTCGGATTTGAGGGCAATTTTACGCGGTACAACGTGCAGAATCCGCAGAGCGGCTTCGGCGTCAACTCCCAGAGCGGCGCCGGCTTTGTCTTCGACCGAAGCTTTACACAGCAGAATGTTAATGTCCCGGTTGGCTCGGAAGCCAACTCGGGGGATCCCCTGGCGTCGATGCTGCTGGGATATTTCACCACTGCTAACTACAACATCAGCATCGCGTATGCCATGCAACAAATCTACATGGCGCCTTATGTGCAGGACGATTGGCGCGTGAGCAATAAGCTCACGCTCAATCTAGGCGGCCGCTGGGACTATGAATCTCCATTTACCGAGCGGTATAACCGCATGATCTCGAACTTCTGCACGACCTGCACGAGCCCGCTGCAAGCCTCGGTGCCAGGTATGGCCCTCAAGGGAGGATTGCAGTTCGTCAATCCCGCCGATCGCTTCCCCTATCCTCGTGATCTACACAATTGGCAGCCGCGCGTGGGAGGCGCCTACCAGGTCTATCCCGGTACCGTTGTCCGTGCGGGTTTTGGGATCATGTTCTTCAACACGCTGGAGACGCCGTTCTCCTCCGGCTACAGCCAGTCGACGAGCTACACCTATGCGCCCAGTGCACCGTCGAACGGAACGCCCATCAACACCATGACTAATCCGTTCCCGACTGGCGTAACGTTGCCCTCCGGGAACACACTCGGTCTGGGAACCGCTCTGGGGCAGAACGTAAACTACAACGATCAGAGCCACGTGCAGCCGAGGACAGCGGACTATACCCTCAACGTCCAGCAGCAGCTCCCTGGCGATCTCGCCCTGCAGATCGGATATGTGGGTGCGAGACCGACGAGACTCGATGTCAATCACAATATCAACTTCCTGCCAGCCCAGTACTACAACCAGGGAAGCGCTGAGGTAACCTATCTCAACAACAAAGTCCCGAACCCCCTGGCTGGCTCGATTCCTGGCAATGCCACGCTGAATGCCACGACCATTCAGCAGTATCTACTTTTGCAACCGTACCCGGAATTCGGCTCGGTCACCGAGAATTACTCCTCCATCGGCACGGCACCTTACAACGCTCTGCAGATCCAGGTGAGTAAGCCGATGAAGCATCACTTCTCGCTGCAAGCGAACTTCACCTGGGATAAGGTGATGCTGCACACCGGCTATCTGAATCCGTTCGACACGAAGCTCGAATCCGTCCAGGACGCCAACTCCACAGTACTGGCCAACGTCTTCGGATCATGGCAACTGCCAAAGTTCGAGGCCCGGCCTCTTTGGATGCGGGAGTCTCTGGGCGGCTGGCAACTCAACGGTGTCTTCCGCGCCGCCAATGGCGGGCTTATCTCGGCGCCCAGCAACGTCAACATCATTGGACCGGTCAACCAGCCTAACCGGACTTATGCCCGCTTCTTCAACACCTGCTACGAAAACGTCAGCGGCCAGCTGGTGCAATCGACTCCGTCTGCTCCTGCCTGCGACTCTCTCTCGCCGGTACCCGCGTACCAGCAGCGGCTCTCTTATACGTCGCAAGCCAACAGCACGGTCATCGATGTCCGCGCGAGAATTCACCCGCTGATGGACGCTTCCCTCTTCAAAAAGTTCGCGATCACGGAATCCAGTAGCTTGGAAATCCGTGGCGAGTTCTTCAACGTCCTCAACACGCCGAACTTTGGAGGCCCGGGCACCAGCATAGGCAGCTCCACCTTCGGCGTGGTGACCTTGACTCAAGCCAACGATCCCCGAGTAGGTCAACTTACTGTCCGCCTCAACTTCTAGCCTGCTGCGTGTCCAATGGGCTCCGCCCGGAGCCCATTGGCCCGCAGATGCGGAAGTCCATCGCGGCGGCGCGCACTCTACGAGAACAAGCCCTCAGAAGGTTGCGGCGCGCACGGCGCGTCGGTAGTGAGAATCTTGTGGGACGACTTCGTGTGCTAGCGCTCGAGCTGGTTCGATAAAACTGCGGGGGGCGGCTTCACTGCAAGCAACGCATCGACGGCGCAGTGAAACGGTGGATGGCTCATTGGAACCTTGTATGGCACGCTTAGTCAGGGAACAAACATGCTCAGACTTTGGTTGATTGCTCTTGTTGTGGGAACGCTGGCGTGTTTGGCACGGGGGCAGGAGGTTGCATCGGTACGTCTTGTGGAACAATCGCCCACACAAATCAGCCAGGTCGCCCCCGGTGTTTTCCTGGTGGACTTCGGCCGAGTCGCCTTCGGAAATCTCTTCCTGCTGCCGCCTGTGAAGAAGCCGACGGGCGGAGAGGAAAAGATCACGGTGCGCTTCGGCGAGGCCCTGAAGAACGGGCGCGTGGATAGACGCCCCCCTGGCGCGGTCCGCTATTCCGAAGTAACGGTCATGCCAAGAGGTGGCGCGCCATTGGTGGTCGCTCCTCCTGCCAATGACTTCAACACGAAGTTCCCTGCCGTCTTGACTCCGCCGCAGTGGGGCGTTCTCCTTCCCTTTCGCTGGGTCGAGGTAGAAGGCTGGCCGGCACAACTGCGACCTGACCAGATCCACCGCCGCGCCGCCTTCGACAGTACATGGTCGGACGATGCCGCGACGTTCCACTCCTCCGATCCGATGCTCGATGACATATGGGATCTTTGCCATTACTCGATCAAGGCGACAACGTTTGCCGGAGTCTTCGTCGACGGGGATCGCGAGCGGCTTCCCTATGAGGCGGACGCCTTTCTAGACCAGTTGGGCTATTACGCCGGGGATACCGACCCAAGAATGCCGCGGGCTACCTTTGACAGGTTGATGAAGCTGCCCACCTGGCCGTCAGAGTGGGCTCCGCATATGGTCTTCATCGCCTACGCGGACTGGATGCAGACTGGCGACAAGGAGTGGCTGCAAGCGCATTACGAAGGCCTGAAGCTGAAGCTCCTGAACGAGCGCCTCGGCGCGGACGGCTTGGTGATGAGTTCGCCCGAGCAGATCAGGCGCGGGGACATCGTCGATTGGCCCCCGCACGAGCGAGACGGTTATGTCTTTACGAGCGTCAACACAGTGGTCAACGCCTTCCATCTTCGTGCTCTCGAAAATATGGTTCGCCTCGCTGAAGCATTGGGCAAGCAGGAGGAGGCCAGGAGATTCCAGGACCAGGAAGCAACAGCGCAAGCCAGCTTTCAGCGAAGGCTCTTTGACCCCGTGCGCGGGCTCTATCGCGATGGTGTTGGAACCGAGCACACCTCTCTTCACGCAAACCTGTTCCCCTTGGCCTTTGGCATTGTTCCGCAGATAAACAGGCAGAAGATTGCGAGCTGGCTGGCAGGTCGCGGGATGGCGGGTTCGGTCTACGCTGCTCAATATCTCTTGGAAGGTCTCTTTGAGAACGATGAAGACTCCGCCGCATTGAAGCTGATGACGGCTCCGGGAGATAGAAGCTGGAGGCACATGGTGGAGGCGGGTACGACGGTTACCTGGGAGGCCTGGGATCAGAAGTACAAACCCAATCAGGACTGGACGCACGCCTGGGGCGCCGCGCCGGCGAACCTATTGCCACGATTTGTCCTGGGCGCGCAACCTCTTGCGCCCGGCTGGGCCAGAGCATTGATTCGCCCGCATCCAGGGGATCTCCGCGACGCAGAAGGCAGGATGCCAACTCCCAGGGGAGAACTCTCCGTGAGCTGGACGAAAGAGAGCAGCTTTCTTCTCAAACTCGATATTCCCGACGGCATGACCGCCAGGGTCGAATTGCCCGTCCTGCCGGGCTCAAGCGAGATTCGGTGCGCCGGGAAGCGGGTCAAAGCACATCGCGAGGGATCGTGGTGGGTCCTGGAGAAAGATGTTTCCGGAGTCGTGGAGATCGAGGAACGATAGGCCACGGGGGCAGCCAGAAGAAGCGCGCGCCCTAAGTCGCCATCACCTCGAAAGGGCGCATCATGTCATTCGCTTCGTGTTCGAGCACATGGCAGTGGTAGAGATACTTGCCTGCGTAGCCATCAAACTTCACGATGATGCGCGTGATCATGCCCGGATGGCACTGGACGACATCCTTCCATCCACGCTCAACGCGCTCCGGAGGCATTGCTGCCGCGAGATACTTCCGCTCTTTGGACGTCTCATAAGCGAACGGCTCGAACGTGCGGCGATCGAGTACTTGAAAACGCACGAGGTGCATGTGCATCGGGTGCGTATCCTCGGTGAGGTTCACAAACTCCCATATTTCTGTGCTGCCGAGCTTCGGGGTCTCGGTGACGGGCTCATGCCAACGCTTGTGGTTCAGCAGCATCACCATGGGATTCTGCCTGCCGTCCCGGATTTCATTGAGCGTAATGGTGCGCGTCACCGTAGCAGAAGACTCGGGAATCACCTCGAACGGCCGTAGCGTCTGAGGTACGGTTGTGACCGGCGCCTTCGCAGCGACTGAACTTACACGAAACTGCATCAGATCCTGAAAGCCGGTCCGCAACTGTATCTGCTGGCCGGCGCATTGGGCGAAGTCCACAAGAACGTCCATACGCTCTGCTGGGGCGAGCAGAAACATAGGAACCGCTTCAGGCTGGCTGAGCAATCCTTGATCGCAACCGATGACATGGAGCGGCTGTTTATTAGACAGCCCGAGTGCGAAGAACTGGCTGTTCGCGGCGTTCAGGATGCGCAGCCGGTAGAGTCTCGGTTCGACCTCGACATACGGCTTGATCTTTCCGTTGATGAGGACTGAATCGCCATAGAACTCCGGCACCCAAGGGTGGTCAGGGTCGCCGGAGACGGGATAGTAGAGCTGCCCTTGTTTGTCGATGACGCGGTCGGCGATGATCAATGGCAACTCATATTCGCCAGACGGCAGATGCAACCTGTCCTCTTCCCCGTCGCGGACGAGGAGCATACCTGCCAGCCCGGCATAGCTATTGAGCCGATTCAATCCCATCGCGTGGTCGTGAAACCAAAGCGCTGTCGCATCCTGCTCAAGCGGGTAGGTGCAGGTGCGCGACTTGCCGGATGCGAACCAGTCCGTGGGATAGCCATCGTCGGAGGAAGGGACTTTGGCTCCGTGAAGATGCGCTACGGTTCGCACCTCCGGCAGCTCGCGCCCACAGCCGTGGAGGCTGAAGTCGACGGGAAGGAAATGCTTGGTAGGCAGTTGATTCATCCACTCCACCTTCAGGGGGTGGTGGCTGCGGGCCTCGATCAACGGAGAGAGAGAGCCAGGTGCACGGTCAGCCGCATCGGTGTAGACCCACATACGAGTCTCGGGTACGTCGCGATGGACCTTCGTGTATACCTCGCGCATCGCGATACGTACGATTGCGTGCCCGCCGTGGATGCGTTTGGGCAGCGGCAGCGGATCGACGAAAGGTGCGAGTGTGGCGGCGCGCAACAGGGGTGGCGGAGCGGCGGCGACACTTTGTCCCGCAGGCGTCTGGCCGCTGACGACCGTCATCGAGCCCATGTCATGCATGGTCTGTTGTGCGAAGATACGGGGCGATCCGCTTACGAGAGTGAAGGCTGCGGCGCGCTGCAGGAAGAAACGGCGATCAGAAGGCAAAAGAAAAACTCCGGGGTAAAGCGAACGGCACGCGCCCATGAATCGAGCGCGTGCCGCCTGGGTACAGGCCTAGTGTAACGAAGCGGTGATGAGGTTACTTGCAGGTGGCCGAGGAGCAGACTGCGCCTGTCGTCGGGCTCAGGTAAACGGGGGTTGGGTTGGGAGGCAGTGCCGCGTTGGTGAAGTTGAACATGTTCATCAACGTGCCGGCCGAGTTATCAAAGGAACCGCCGCCGATGCGAGCGCTGCCCAGGAAGACGTCTTCGATAAAGCGGAGAATCGAGGTCTGATCGGTCACCGTGTTGTCGACGTAGTTGGACTTGGCCCAGGGCGAGATGACCAGGAGCGGCAGACGAGGACCGTAGCCGCAACGGCCCTGCACGGGGGTGGTGCTGGTTACGCCGGTCAGTGTGGGCGAAACGCCGTTGCAGAACGCCGCATCGGACGCTGTCTTCGAGCCGTTGAGCAGGTTGTCGACGTGATCATACCAACCGTCGGAGTCGTCATAAGCGATGATGATCGCGGTGTTGGGCCAGAAGGGTGAAGCTTCGATGGCGTTGATCTCACTCACCACGAACGCCTGCTCATCCAGAGGATCGGAGTAGCCCGCGTGACCGTCCTGATAGCCAGAAGCCTTCAGGTAGCTGACGGCCGGAAGGTTGCCAGCCGCGAGGGCGGCGTTGAAGTCCAGAGCGTCATACTGGTGATTGGCGGTGGTGCTGGGAGAGGCGTGGCTGCCGGTGTAGGTGTCAGTCCCGATTGCAGCTACGGACGCAGGCCGGACGTGGTTCTGGTTGGCCGTCGAAGCATAGTACTGAAACGGCTGGTGGTGGGGAATGTAATCGGCCTTAAGCGGATTGCCGGGGATATAGACAGCACCGGTAGCGCGGCTGCCAGGGGTCGTCTCATTCGGGAGACAGCCCGTGCCGGAGGCGATGACACCGTTCGCGTTGGTGTTGGTCAGCGTCAGGTTGAAACCGCCCTCGAAGAAGCCCCAGCTCACGCCGGCCGCATTCAAGAGGTCGCCGATGTTCTTGCCGGTCATGGAGACGGTTGCGCTCGTAGACGAGCAAACGTCCCCGGCGGGATCTACATCGCCGATCAACGTCAACCCAGCTGGCGTTCCGCCATCGGCAACCGTGCCGCCAGCGCCGCCGGGCAATCCGACCACCACGCCATTGGTCTGGCCCGATACCAGGTTGATCGCGCCCTGCGTGGAGGCGCCGAAGGTCGTGCCAAAGGAGTGGTCGTTCATCGAATAGTGCTGCGCGTAGTTCCACAGCGCGGTGACGGTGTTGCCGTCGTAGTAGCCCATGGTCAGGGCATTGGTGTTCGCGATCAGCGGAGCTCCCGTGGCGGCGGCTTCGTTGGGGACGGCCGTCTCAGCGCTATCGGGGGAGCCCACATAGAAGGGGAAAAGATCCATCTTGCCGCCGTCGAACGCCTGCTGCTCGGGACCGTAGTTGTGATCCTGGTCTTCCGTACCGGCCTGCTCCGGCGCGAGGCGGAACGGAGCAGCGGGGATCGAGTTGGGGTTCGCGACGGTGGCGTTGTTGCCCGAAGTCAGATTCGGGTTCTGGGTCAGCAGCGTGGGATTGGTGATGTAGTTGTTGATGTTGGTCGGCGTTCCGGCAGCAGCCGTGAACGTCGTCCCGCCCGTGTTCGCGGCGTTCGGATAGGTCCCGAAGTAGTGATCGAAGGAGATGTTCTCACCAAAGATCACGACCACGTGCTTGATGGCAGCTTGCGGAGTCGTCGCAACAATTGCGGCAGGCGGCGTATACGGCTGGAGCGGATTCGACGAGCCGCATCCTGCCAGAATGAGGATCGCGAACGAAAGAAGGGCATACGACTTACGCATGAAAGATTTGCCTCAAGCAGGAATTGATACCAGTGACCCATTTTGTCCTCGGGCGGAGTCTACTTCGTATCGCGACTGTCAATTCCGCGTGAATCCTGGGTAAATCAATCCTTCGGGCGACTCACCTAACAGAAGCGAGAGCGTCACGGTAGCCGCACCCGTCTATAGGCCGCAATCCTCCCTGGGGAAGACGGAGAAGCTGCTGCGGCATGAACACCCGTTCCGTTCACACGTATCGTGCACAACAAGTCTCAAGCGGGTTCAAGTGGCACGACTCCTCACCGCTTTGCTTCCCTAGGCGCGCCTGCGAAGGGACGTTCGCGGTCTTTGAACGAACGCACGCTGCACTTCAGGCAGCGAGACGGCCGATCGTCTACAGCCTGAGCCAGCACGGACTTTCGCGGGGTTGGGCATGGGCAAATCGAGCAGGCGCAAACCTGTGGCGCACGGGGGACGATGTACGTGACCACTATCTCAGCATTACGGAGATTGGCTTTGCCCAGGCAGGGCTCTCCCGGTTTGCTGGCCCAGGCCACTGGAATGATCCGGACATGCTGGAGATTGGCAATGGTGGACTAACGTCCGATGAGGCGCGTACTCAGATGAGTTTGTGGTCGTTGCTGGCAGCGCCCCTTCTCGCTGGCAACGACTTATCAAAGATGGATTCTGATTCCATGAATATCCTCAATAATCGCGAGGTTCTGCGAATCGACCAGGACCCCGCGGGTCACCAGGGCACCCGTGTTTGGAATGAGGGACCATTGGAGGTTTGGGCTCGAACTTTCGCCGATGGGTCAGTGGCAGTCGGCCTTTTCAACCGAAACCTGGGAGCAGTGGACATTCCCCTTGACCTCAAGTTGCTTGGATTTGATAGCGCGACCAAGGTGCGAGACATGTGGCAACACAAAGATCTAATTCCGATACAGGGCTCAAGGGCGTTGCTCGTCGCACCCCATGGAGTCGTCTTACTTGTTATCCATTCCTAGGCGCGCCCTCACGGGGCCACGCGCGCACGCTGCACAATCCCTGATACTGCGGGGCTCATGGTGATTCGTAAGATTCTCCGAGTTTGCTGTACCGCGGCGACCTAGGCTTGCCCCATTCGGCTATTGCAGGGGGACGCTGGATTGGGCATCAAGCGCAAAGTTAGCCGCAAGCGGCAATCGGTAGTTCACCGCAAGCCTGAGCTTCGGGCGCTGCCCCCGGGTGCGGCCGTCTCAGGCTGGCGGGAATATGCACAACCCGGCTCCCAGAGACCCGCGCTGCCTGCGCCATCTTCCGTGCAAGCGCCGCACGCAGCATCGCTGCCTGCACCCTTCTCCTCTCCGACTCTCATGGATCCAGAGGGTGATGACGAGGACGAGGACGACGATCAGGTCTCCCTTTATTCGCCCGACGTGCTTGAACCAGCCTCGAACGCCCCTGCCGTTAGACCTTCCGTCCCCCCGGGGCAGCCTCCCGTGCTTGTGGGGCTCGGCGATCCGGTCACGGTGACTGTGACCGTCAGGCGTCCACCGCCAGGTCGGAGACCCATCAAAAATGCACTGGTGGTGATCACATCCGGCGCTCGCTATAAGCAGGAACGTTGGACGAACCGACACGGTGTCGCCTCCTTCACCATGTTGACCGGCACGGAGTACAGGATCCGCTGCTACAAAGACTGGTTTGTTCCTGAGCCCTATGAAGTGACCCATATCCCCGCGGGCGCTGGCAATGTTAACGCGGAGCTGGCAGAAGTGCGATTCTACCTCCACGTGGACGCAAACCGGGATGGCCGTATCGATCGCGAAAGGGCCCGGGACGAGTGGACATGGGGACGAAACAGCTACGGCGCCGTGGTTCTCTGCAACATGGACCGCGATGACGCTCAACCCGCCCCACACGTCGATTCGGAAGATGACCGCATCAATACACGCGCTGATCTCCCCGACATCGCCCCGCTCGAGATCAGGCGACGCGGCTACGCGCCAGCATCCAATAACTGGATACTCGAACTCTCCGTCCTTGCAGGTCGCAATCAGTACGTTCGCATCTTCGATGGCCAAAGGGGAGACTCCCGACAGATCGTTGGCCCAGGCGATAACATTCACGTTCTTCCAGATCCGCACCTGCTAACGGTCAAGAGGTTGGGAATGGAAGCCCTGCAGTTCGCCAATGAGGATTGGGATGGCTTCGCTCGCATCGAACTGCGCGTGCAGAAGAACGAGTCCTACGGCGAAGCACAGCAGAAGTCGTATCGCAGTATCGCCAGGGTGCGCGTGGCTCCCTGGCTCATGCCAGGCCCCGATGAGGACGCAGTCAGGGTCTACGCTGTAAGCGCGGGCGACAACGGGCAGTTCCTGGACCGCGTCAGGACTCAGGTGGCGCAGTCTGGGGCTGAATGGCAGACCACCGCTGGCAATGACCGATGGATGCAGGACTGCATGGAGGTCGGCTATTCGCTGCTTCCGAAAGAGGGCACGGCGCATCGGGTCGCCTGCACGACCCGGGCGTTACGTGATGGCGACCTGTTCGATTTCCCTCCAACCCTACCCGCCAGGGAGTTCGGCTTTTGCAACGCGTTTGCCGACATCCTTGCACCAAGTTCGACCTTCGACTCCTTCGGCAACCTGGAAGTGACTCCTCCGGTCAAGCGGCGGGGGGATGGGAAAGAATTCCCGTGGGGCCGCATCTACTTCGGAGAAGGCAGGCTCGGTGTGGAGTTCAATCCATCTGTAGCCACATTTCTGAGACGTCAGGTCGTACAGGAACCCTTTACGCTCGACACCAACTGGCTCGCGGTGGGGCATGTCGATGAGATGATGGCTTTTCTTCACGACCCGAATGGCGGACCCTGGAAGAAGTGGAAGCTGCTGATCGCGAGCCCGGCAAAAGCCTATGAGATTCTTGACAATGTCCACGGCTCCGATCCGGCATCGATCATGCTGAGGAACCGCCACATGGAGCTCAGTGGCGCCGATCAGGCGCTGCAATGCACCGTGGACACCTTCCTGAATGCGGACACTCCCGTACCCAATCCAATGAATACCGCCACATACATCAGCGGCGCGGACCTTAGAACGTTCAATACAGTCACGATTCAGAATCGGCTGAACGGTGTTCTGACCGCTCTCGAAACCGAAATCGATCTCGATCGGGATGCGGATGTTATCCCAGTGCCCGTTATCTTCGCGCCCGTCAATCCCGCATGGACGATGTGCGGCGCACTCACCGCAGATATGGTGAATATGCTGATCCTCAAAGACCGCTGCCTCGTTCCATCGCCCTTCGGTCCGCTGTTGCGCGGTGCGGACCAGTTCAAAAAAGCGCTGGCAGATGGTCTGAATGATAAGTTGGCCAATCCGCCAATGCTCAGGTTCATCAACGATTGGTATACCTATCACGATAGGGAAGGTGAAATTCACTGCGGGACCAATTCTCTGCGGCGTCCAGAGGATCTGGACCGCTGGCTCCAGGGCGATAAGACAAAGTGGTGGACGTTCAATCCCTGATGGCCGGTCTCGGCGGCGGAAAAATATCTGGAGGCAACATGACCCGGTCACTTACTCGTCTTCTGGACCGCTACTATAGCGGCAAAGACGCCGCGCATATCTCAGCGGAGCAGACCCTGCGACAAACAGACCGGGCGACTCTCGAAGAGGCAAAGGCTCAACGCTCCGCCTATCGGGACGACCCCGTCATCCCTTTGATGAACCAGACCCTTTCTGGCTGGCACAGCGATGCCTCGAAGAGCTTTGAAGGTTCACTGGCACATATGGATAGCGTAGAGGCGCGCGCCCACGCAACACAACGGCATGTGCCGCGCGCTGATGGCCTGGCCGACGACATCGCAGCACTCTATGGGTCCGAGCCTGTTCCTTTGCTTGCCACCCGCCTGATGACTCAGAGCAACTGGCCGGCCTGGAAGATCTCCGCCGTGCTGCTCTATCTCGGCGAGCGCAGGGAGACAGCGGCCCTGCCCGCTCTCATACGATTTCAGCGCGAGCACCATAGCCCTTACCACGCCGAGTTAGTGAATAAGGTGCTGGAGGGATTCAGGCCGGATTCGGTCGCCGGCGCCAGGAGAGCTGAAGACGCCTTCGTTAGCAGACACACCAAAGTGCCAGCCGAGGAGACACATCCGGTCGAGTATGAAGACTACGAGGATGAGGAAAACGACGAATAGCGACCGGCCCTCACCAGGCCTGATTGACGCCCCAGACCACCGAGCTCGTCGAAGTGGTGAAATAGCCGGGAGTCCAATTCAGGGTCACGGTGACTGCGGAAGCTGTCGGATTCGTGTAGGGCGCGTACGCCAGCAGGTTGTTCGAGACCGTTCCGCCAGCTCCCAGATGCAACAGCATGTAGCGGATGAGCAGACGTTCCAGGTTCACGGTGGCTCCGTCAAGCTGCGCGTCCACGGGGGGCGCATAGTTTCCGACGATGCTGAAGGCGGGATTCGGATTACCCATATAGCCTGGCGTGTTCTGGGTCGAGACTGTCCCCCAAAAGACGATGATCTGATTCATCTCCTGCTCACTGAAACCCATCTCGGTGACCGTGGCCATGCGCGATGAAAATCGCTTCGTCAGATTGGTGGAGGTCCCGGCATAACGGTTATTGGTGCCCTGGTTGACGATGATGTACATCCCCTGCCCGGCCAGTCCGAGTGGCAGCGTGGCGTTGCCCCAGGCGCCGCCCTGGTACATGGGAGGAACCATGCAACCCAGCCGGGAGCCGTTCGTCAGGTTGTAGATAATCTGGCTCATCCGTTGGCTTCCTCCAGGATCTGCGGTCCTGCTTCGATATCGAAGACACTATGCATACGCGGTCCTGAAAACTCAGCGAATCTTATGAAACTTCTTTCCACGCAACGATGGCCTTGTGCAGTCAATAGCGAGTCCCATCTCGAAAGATCTCCGAGCTTTGTGCGCGTGCTGTGGGGGACCCGGTCTGGCGCTGCAGCTCGAGTTGCTGTCTGCGATACTCGCGCGGGTTTACCCCCACGATTCGCTTGAATGTGCGCTCGAAGTGGCTTAGATCCCCGAAGCCAACCTCGAGGGAAATCTCAGTGATGCTCGGCTCCGACTGCGTCAGCATCTGCTGCGCCCGCTCGATTCGCACCGCCGCCAGGAGCGACTTGAAGGGCACCCCCAACGAACGCTTCAGCAGGAACGAGAGATGCGACGAACTGATGTAGGACTCGCGTGCCAGCCGCCCGAGCGAAATGTCCTCCGTGTAGTGGTTGCCAACAAATCGCAACGCCCTCTGTACACCCACGCCATGCACCGTAAGATCGCTGTAATCGCGTGCAGCGAGTTTGCGCGGGAGATCTCCCAGGCCTTGCGTCTCGGCAACGCTCAACTCAGCAGCAGAGTCCTCCACCTGCAGGGCAGCCGATTCCACAGAAGCGACTGCTCCCGCCATAACGAGGTCGAAGTCAACCATCGCTTCTTCGACAGCGTCGGCTGCTGACCGTTCCACGCTGAGAGCGCGCCGTTCAACCTCCAGCACACCGCCGAGGACATCTCCGCTGTAGTCCACGGCTGAGGTGTTTTCGAGCGTCGGCAGGGCGGACCCGCAACGGTCGCCTCGGGCCCGATCGGATACCCATGGAACCACGCGCTGCAGCTGCTCCATGCCGATCACGGGCCCATCGCTCATCACCGCAAGCCGCGCAGCAACTCGCTCGAGCTCGCGCTCGTTGCCCGGCCAGTCGTAAAGCTGGCAGGCCGCTTCAGCCTCGCGCGAGAGCCGGCGCGTGGCGCCCTCGGCCGACCGCAGCTCGAGCAACTCCGCCATGAGCAGCGGAATGTCCTCGCGCCGATCGCGCAGCGGCGGGACACGCACATGCAGGTAGTCGAGCTCCGCCTGAAGAAGCGCACAGAAACGATCCTGCCGCACCAGCTCGTCCAATGGCGCAGATGCCGAAACGAGGATGCGCACCGGAGTTGTGCGGCCGGGGACAGATCCCATTTGCCGCAACACTCGCAATACCTGCCGTTGCGCAGCCGTGTCGAGCAGGTCGACGTCAGCAAGCAACAACGTGCCTCCGCTGGCCTGCTCGAGCGCCTGCTCAAGCTCCCGGGCGACGCTGGCCGCGTCACGATAGGCCCCATCCACAACGATCAGGGATTCGTCCTCGCCGCATCGAGCAAGATGAATGGCCGCGGCCATCCGCACGGGGTTGCAACCGAAGGCGCACTCAAGCACCACTGGATACGCCGCGCTGCTGACTTTTTCGATCTCCATCTCCAACACCTGTTCGGCGCGGCTTTGGCCGGAGAGAAGCAGCTCGAGATTGAAGAGATTCCATGCGCGATTCGTCAGCTGCTCGCGCATCAGCGCCAGTGCAGCCAGTACTGCTTCGCCGGCTGCGATCTCCGCGAAGGCGTCCCGTGAGAGTCGTTCCGGAAAGGTCAGCGTCAGAACGCCGACATCGCGGCCGCCATAGACCAACGGAAAAATCTCACGCGCCGCCCGAGACTCACTCTCGCTTCGCTGTGCCGCCATGGGCCACACCACGGTATGCCCACCCCGCGGTTCGATCCGCTCGGCCCTGTTCCACAGCGAAGATGATTCCCAGCGGACGGCGCCACTCAGGGTCGCTTCCTCAGGATGACCGAAGACACGGCCGAAGCCCTCGACCGTAGCATGCATGGCACCCGTGCGCTCCATAATGTGGGCCAGCGTGCCACGCAGGGCGTGCTGGGCAAATGAGGCGGAAAAATGCGACCGCCTTGGAACAGATTCAGCATGTTGTAAGCTCGGTTGAGACAACACGTCAGCCATCCATCCTTCCACTGCTCTGCCTGGCTCTTGTTGTTTGTAGCGTCTATCTCCATACGCACGAGGGTCCTCGCGGGCCGCGGGAGCGCAGCGAGGGCCACCAGCGCGCGGCTATTACGCCGCATGCTCCTCCGGTAAGCGCGGCAAAATCACTTTATGCAATCTCTAAAAAATCACTTTATGCAATCTCTACTCCCTTCGCTGCCCTGATCCTTTTGCCAGCGAAGGCTGCGCCATCCTCGGTCCAGAGATCGTCTGTCCGGGGACGGCCGGTGCGATGTCCTCAACAAGGACGCTGAATTGTGGGGAGAAAGGGTGACAACCAGTTCGTCGTTCTTGAATTTCTGTGCATCACTCTGACTCGTCCTGCACCAACGGGTCAAGCGCGTGTTGCCACTGCTCAACGATGCGGTTCGATTCCAGCACCATTGCTTCCTCGACCAACTCCGCGTCTTCGATATACTCCGCGGCCTGCATCGCGAGTTCGACCTCCATCATCGCCATCTGTTCTTCCTCTTGAGCGGCGAGAACCTCCATCTCTACTTCATCCCAGAAAGGAAAGCGCATGGCATCGACTCCTTCATCTGTCATTTCCACGTCAGGCACGGGTCGTGGTGCTGTAGCCGCCTCGTCTTCGGTCTCCTCCAGCACAGACTCCATCTCAAGCAACACTTGTTGCCGCACATCCTCGATAGTGAGTGGATCGTCGCCCCCATGCTCAATCACCGGCCTGTCTCCGTCCACCCCTTCTCGAGAGACGGTCTCCACTTCGACAACCTCGGCGAAGACCTCGACCTCGGTCTCCACTTCCATGACAAGCGCGCTGGAGTGCGCGGGCTCGTGACGCTTCTTCGCGTCGCGATGTCGCGGCGAGGCGGAACGTTCCGCCAGCGGCGCATGCCGTGAAGCGGACTTGGGCTTCTCGCGAGTGTCCTTGGCGCCCTTCCCCTTCTTTTTCTTGTCATGATGAGGCTTGTCTTTGGACGACATCGAACCGCTATCTCCCCTGGCTAACTCAGCGGTGTGGCCGCTTCGTTGCTGCCTGCCAGGAATCGCATCTCCTGGGTATAACTTCCGATTGTCAGGTTGCCGGCGGGTGAAAGCTGCAGCGTCGCCATTACGCCAGGCACGCGATACACGTATTCGCGATAGATCCCGCTCTGTGAAAAGCGCACGGCATTTGGCGCGCGCTCGATCCACGTGGCTTGGATACGGTCCATATACCGCCGGATCAGCTCCCGCGCCGCCTTGCCGGTTGCGCCTTCGAGCCCGGCATACTGCGCAACGTTGGAGAGCGCTGCTGAGATTCGTGGGAAGCCCAAACGATATCCCTGCGAGCACCAAATCGCCAGCTGCGCCGGAAGCTCGTCGCCACGCGGTGGCGGCTCAAACTGTGGGCACCAGAGGTATTCGAACAGCAACGATGTAAGGGAGTAGCACAAGGCTTCCGCAGCCCGCAGCCGCTGCCCGCGCTGCCGCGGGAAGTTTTGCGGATCCTTGATCTGAGCCATGTAGAACGCGTAATAGTCCACGAACTCCATCGTGCTTTGCGCCTGAGAGACCGCGAACTCAGCCGCTTCCTTCTGCAGCTCGGGATTGAGCGTGGTCGTCGTGCTGGCCTCGTTGACCAGCTCAAAGATGGCGATCCGCTCCTCCAGGCTGCGAGAGGAAAATACCGGTGACTTCGAGACGCCCGTGTATTCGAGGAACTCGTCGCCGATGTTCAGTTCGGCTTCCGACCAGATACGCTGCCGGATCAGTGTGGTGCGAATGTGCAGATCGAAGTTCTTCTCATTCGGATGCTGCTCTACGGCACGAATCCGCTCGAGTTCGGGATAGTGCATTTGATACAGCACGCGCGGACTCACCATCAACCGCAGGGCCGGCAACAGCAACGTCGGAGTCGCATGAATTCCCTGCAGGATCTGCACCAGAAATTCGGGTTCGCTTTCAAAGCTGTATTGCTGCGCGGCGGATCCCATGCGGCGGAGCCACTGATCGCCCATCGGGATCATCTCGAGGATGATCTGCGCCTTGGGGGAAAGCTCGTGCGCAGCGATAACCGACTGATCTCCGATACGAGTGAAGCGCTGCAGCACGGGAGCTTGGCCCAAGACCGGCTGCGTCGCAGCCAACTCTGCGAGCATCGCATTGGCTGCGCTCTCGTCCGTCGCGCACAATTCAGCTTCTGCTTCGAGCATGGCTCCGCGCTCGGCCAATGCCAGCCCCCGGCGCTGCTGCAGCACATGGCAAAGCTCATGGCGCAGCAGATGGAGCGACCGCTCCGACCCAATGGAGTCGCCGCGGAGATCCAGATACACGCAATTTCCCTCCGCGACGGCTTCTGCACCGGGCGCGAGCGGATGCGGCTGGAGATGCATCTCTACTCCACTCATTGCCGAGGAAAGGCGCGAACTCAAACGGTGGCTCATCGTCAACTCTCTCGCATGGCATAGCGACTCGCGCACGTTCAAACGCTTCACGCAGCCTCAGCTCGCTGCGAATCCCTAATCTCCCTGCTCAACGTTCTCCAGCGGAGGCTCACCCGGAGGGAAGTGGCGCAACACGCGGGATGCAGTTTCACCGATATGGTGGAAGTCGTCGGCACAGGTCTTCACCAGGCCCTGCGCCACCCGGACAACAGGTCCCCACGTCTCAATGTCGCCGCTGGAGATGAGCTGCGTCATCGCCACGCCAACGGCAGTCGTGCTCAATGTGCTCACATTGCGTAGATTGTCCGTGGCATCCTGCACGGCCATGGCGGCGGCTTGCGCCACATAATTGAAGGCCTTCGCCGAACCCGTTTCCCAGGTTGCGACGGGAATGGAAACAACTGACCTCACTTCATGGATCGCGTCCAGAATCTGTGGATTGACGGTTAGCGTATCGGTCATGCCCTGACTCCTGAGTGAATTGGCTGATCTCGGCCTCATGCCAGCCTATCTCGGCACAGAGGCAAGGGGCTACGGTTGCTGCGGGTCTTCGGAACAGGGCTCGCCCTGCGCTTCAGAATCGCTGTCACACGGCACGAAGTAGGTTGCCACCGGAACCTTTCCTGCCGCGCCAGTGAAGAGTTTGCTCACTGGCGTGCAACCAGGATTGGTCACCACCAGCCGATAGACGCCTGACGGTACTAGCGAGTTAACCCGTAGCGTGAATCCCTGAGGCTTGATCTGGCCGAGCACGCTATGGTCCATGGCATTGCCATCCAGATCTTCTAACGAGCGCGTGTGATCCGGATGAATATGTTTGCCAACCACCTGAAAAACGTTCTGGGCGGTAGGAATCACTGCCTCGATCTTTGGAGTCACCGTACCGACGGTCAGCTCGACGCGGTTCGAGGCCTGTCCCCCTGTGTTCTGCACCTGAACAGTGAACAAGCCATTCGCAGGGAAGAGATAGCTGAATGTGACAGTTGGAGCTTCGCCATCTTCTCCCCCAGCAAGCGTCAGCTGCTCCTGTCCAGAGAGCGTGGCCATCAACTCATCCTTCTGTCGAATGAGAATGGACAGGCCCGACTTGTGGTAGTTCGTGCCTGTAATGGTGAACTCCGTCAACTCGTTGACCGGCACGGTCACCGGCGTCACGGCGATCTTCGGAGGCGTCATCAAAGGTATAGGCGGCATCGCGGTTGGCGACTTCAGCATCCGCGCACACGCGGCAATGACAGAGGCGTTGCTGGCCATCTGCGCATTGTGCTGGTTAGTCACCGCGTTATACATCGCCATTCCGATGGTCTCAGCCATCAGCGTATCCAGCATGCCCTTGGTCTCTGATGGCGCATGCCCGACGACGTGCGTCATCACCTGCGTGACAGAGTCCGTGATCTGGCTGTTGACGTTGCCTTCCAATGCCATGGAACACCTCGAGTTACATCGCGCGCCGGTTAGCCAGCAAGCGCTTTGGCTCCAGCGATAGCCAGGTCGGCCAGCACCAGCCCCAAAGCCGCGAGCTCAATCTGCTGACATCCCTGCTGCGCCTGGGCTGCGTTGTACATCACCAGGCCAATCGATTGCGCCCCGGCGGCGTACGTGAATCCCATCGTCAGTTGCGCCGACTGCTCGGCGTTGATGGGCATCGGTCTGGGCTTGCTCTTAGGCACAATCCCTCCCAGCAACCGCGGACAGAAACCCCGCGGCGTTGCATGCCAACTGTAGAGCGCCGACGGGCGCGCTGCTCTTCCGCAGATTGCGGCGCACGTGCCCGCCGGCGCAGGTCCTCACTCAGGCATTGAGGATGGTCTTGGTCGCGTCCCCGGTCGTAGCCGTGTCGATCGAGTAGAGCGTGGCCACTCCCATCACGGTTGCCGCCTGGGCCGTAATGTTGTTCTGCTGTTGCGCCGTGGTCGCGTTGTGCGCCGCGTTCGCCAGCGCCTGCGCGGTCGCCTGGTACAGGTTGGCCATGGCCATTGCGGGCGCATCGGCCAACACTTTCACATTGGCCTGGGTTACGGCGTCGGTGATCTGGTTGTTTACGGAAGTCGGAAATGCCATGATCGTCTCTCCAGTTGGAATTGAAGTAGTTGCCTGATTTCATCTTTCTCAGCAGCAGAACAAAAACGTCAGCAACTGAGCAAACTTTCTGAGCCTGCGCCAGTTCAGCTCTTCAGGATGGCCGCCGTTGCCATGCCCGTCGTCGCCGTATCCAGCGAGTACAGCGTCGTTACACCCATCACCGTGGCTGCCTGCGCCGTCACCATGTTCTGCTGCTGACTGGTGGTGGCATTGTGCGCCGCATTGGACAGTGCCTGCGCCGTCGCCTGGTACAGGTTGCCGAGCGCCATGGAAGGCGCTACGCCAAGAACTTCCAGGTTCGCTTGCGTCACCGAATCGGTGATCTGGTTGTTGACTGCGGTTGGAAATGCCATCTTCGTCTCCTGGTGGGTGAAGGGGCCTGCATCTAGACTCGGATGCGCTAACCCTACGTGAGTTCCTGACTGGTAACTTGGACGAAATTACTATCTTCCGAACTGCTGCTCCGTCCCCGCACCAGAGTTTTCGCCGTATAAGAGCAGGTACATCGCTCCGTTTCGGCACCGCTCTACTTTTTCGCTGGTGGTTGCTGAGCCAGAATGATGGAACATGCTGTCGTTGCCACTGCGATCGTTACGGTGCTGCCCTGCTGCTGCAACACGGTTGCGTTGTTTGCTGCCAGGCCCATGGCGGAAGCCACCATTTGATACAACAGCGTCGCCGCCATTGCCGGTGACGCACCCAAAGTGCTCACCGCACTCTGCGACACCGTATCCGTGATCTGGTTATTGACTGACGTCGGATAGGCCATCAGCCGAAACTCGATGGGAAATTCGTCGCTACGGCGGTTGCGGCCGTACATACCGCGGAAAACTGCTTGATTGCGTTCGATCCGAGCTTCTGCGCTTCCTTGATTACATCCGTTCCTTTTCCGTTCCCGATGATCACCATGGCCATGCCGATGCCCGCGGCCGTCGAACTGATCGTGCTCATGCTGCGCAGGCAGTCAGTCGCGTCCTGGATAGCAATCGCGGCCGACTGCGCCACTGCGTTGTAGGCTCTGCCGGCAGCCGCCAGCCGGATCTGCGAGGCGTTCACCGGTTACCTTCGCTGGCCGCTGCAGCGCCCGGGGTGTCTTGCGGCTGCGGCCTGGAGCCCTCCGGGTTGGCTTCGGACGACGTCTTCGCCGGCGCCTGGCCCATGGCAAGCGCGATCGCCTCCTGGACGCTCTGGCCCGTGCGTCCCACGCCGACCACCGCATCTTCATTGACCCGCTGCGCGGCTGCTCCTGGATCGCCGGTGCCGACATGCTCCCGCACAAACAACCGCCCGCTCTGCTGGATGATGGATTGCGCTTCCCGCACTGAGCTGCGCACGTGACGATTGGCTTCCGCGAGCCGCGTCGCCGGTGAGAGTCCCCTCCCATCGCGGCTGGGGGGGATGATCTCGCCCACCGGCGCGTGCGCCTTCGGCGGAGGAGGAGCCGCGATCGGCACACCCGTCGCCTGCGTCGCCGCCGCGCCGCCTGCTGCCTGATTCGTCGCGAGTTCGGTGAACCGGCGCAAATTTGCCCGGACCAACTCCTGCCGCGCCGCTGAAGGGGAAAGCCGTCCGCGCACCGGACCGCGTGCCCGTACCTTACGCCGGATAATCATCGCTCCTCCTCCGTTTCGCACTTAGCCACAGACACACGTCCACGGCGCCATCACGTGGCGATTGCGCATTGCCGCTATCCCGGACGGGGTACTACATCCCAGCTGGATAGGACGACAAGCCGAGCACATGCTCAATCTTCCCGGTGCCACTGCCCGTCGTGCCTGTCCCCAGGCTATAGAGCGTCGTCACACCCTGAACGTTCGCAGCCTGCGACGTCGTTACGGACTGCTGCTGCTGCGTGGTGGCGTTGTGCGCCGCGTTCGAAAGGGCCTGGGACGTCGCGATGTAGAGGTTGCCCATCCCCATCGCAGGCGCGTCACCCAGCACCTTCAGGTTGGCCTGCGTTACAGCGTCTGTGATCTGGTTATTGATCGAAGTCGGAAACATGGAGCTCCTTTCACTGTTCGGCTAACTAGGTTAAGGTCTCGCTCGTAACGAGCGGCGTGCCGCAGTCGGGTTAGAGTCCGCGCGGGGGCGGCGGCGTCAGGATCTCGTCCGTCGCCATGGCCGTCGTCGCCGTGTCGATGGAGTACAGCGTTGTGACACCCATCGTGGTCGCGGCCTGCGCCGTGATCGAGTTTTGCTGCTGCCCGGTCGTCGCATTGTGTGCCGCATTCGCCAACGCCTGAGCCGTTGCCTGGTACAGGTTGGCCAGAGCCATTGCTGGCGCATCCGCCAGCACCTTCACATTGGCCTGGGTTACGGAATCTGTGATCTGGTCATTGACTGAAGTTGGAAACGCCATGCTCTTTCTCCTTTGCGGTACACATCCCCCTTTCCGCGACAATTGCCGCAAGTGAGGTTTGTGGGTAGATCGTCAGTGGGTGACATGAGGTGTTACTCAGCCCTATCGCTGTCCTTCCTCGTCAACCTAAGTCACGTTCGCGATGGAGACTTGGATGAACTTACGATTCGCTTCTGGTTCTAGATAAGGCATACGGCAGGACTTACGATGCTCAAGCTGCAAGCCCGATGGAGTGGAGCGATTCGTCACTCCGCTCCTCACTTCGGTTCCCTGCTCGGCTCCACGCTCGGCGCCTCGTCATCACCCGCGCTTGACCATGCGCTGCAGCTTCTTCTCTCGTCCGCGCGAAGGAGAGGCTGTTTGCACGTCCTGCTCACGTTGCATGTCATCCTTCACCACGCTCTCCTCGCCCCTTGCCGGCCCAGGGGTTTGCGGGGCCGGCGCGTTCCATGGCAGCGGGTAAGGAGCGGGCCCGATCTTCATCGCCCACTCGCGCTCGCGCTCACTCACAGCCAACAACTGCTTCAATATTTCTTCCGTCGCATGCACGGCTGCCGCAACTACGGGCGGGATAGGACTCGGCTCCACAGGCACTAGCTGCGTCCTCGCCGGGCCAGGCGCCTTCCGTTTCTTCTTCGCAGCGCGTCCCCGGTTGAACGTCACGCTACTCCCCGTCCCCAGCGACTCTATCCTGCCGAGCAAGCACACGACGGCCTCGCCTCATGAATGGGCATTCGTCAGGCGAGGCCATATAAGTCTTGCCGAGCGCAGGCGCTTAGACAGCGCAGCTGAGAGTTACCGTGTTCTTGCTTCTCGCCAGGGAGAACAAGTCGCCCCCTTCGACCAGGATCCACTGCGGAACACCCTCGTCAGAAGCCTGGCCGGTCAACACCATCGTCGCGCGCGCCTTGTTGTCCACCAGCACGCGGATGGTGTCCCCAATGTCGAACTGATTCTGTTCGCGCTGCATCGAGGCCGGCGCGAGACGAAAGTAGTTGCCTGAGTCCAGGAAACTCCAAGTCTGGAACTGCAGCCCCGCGTTATTCGCCCACGTAAACCAGAAGTTATACATGTCCATGTCCTCTTTCTCAAACGGAGTTCGTGAGAGAGTGAGCAGCATCGCAGCGAGTCCCGGCCGTCTCACCGTCCTCTCCCATGGACACTACGCCGTCGCCCCAGACTCGACTCGGTCGAAATTACGATTCCTGCGTGTCGAAAGCCGGTTGCGTTGCTGCAATGGGAATCCGCTCCAAGACCTGGAACGCTTCCGTAGCCCTCGACGGAAACAGCGCTATTGGAAGGCACCCGGGTGTAAGTTCTGAAGTCGAAACGACCCATCCCCCAGAGGCACTTCGATCAATTTCGCGGCGGCTGTGCTGGTCGATGAGGTTCCGCATCCGTAGCGCTGCTAGAAGCAATCAACCCGAGCTACAGCTACGTCGCAGCCCCGAACCGGATGTAGAGCCAGGTAAGCCAGCCTCGTAGAGGACGATGGCCACGGAACGGAGTCGACAGTGAGTGCCTTCTTGAGGACCTCGCCGAATGCTGCAGACCACTTGGACATCCTATGAGTAGGGCCCTGCCAGAGGGTCCTGCGATGCGTGGTATGCGCCCGAGTATTGATATAGCAACAGACTCGCCGTGACATTCGTCACATCGCAGGTGGGCCGCGGCTGCAAGCATTCATGGAGTGGGGATTGGCGTTTGGGAAACATTGTGATGTGAACCCGATGTGAGACGTGGAATGAAGCTCTCTGTTCCAGAATGACTCACACCTTGGTTCGACGAAGCAAAATCCAACGTCGCCATTCATTGCCGCGCGACAGCAGCGGATCGAACTCCTGGAAGGGTGCTGAACTTGAAAGATGATGGATTTGCCTCGTTAGAGGCAAGATTGGGCCTGTCCCGAAGGACATTTCTTCAGTTTTGCGTTGGTATGGCCGCGACGATGGGCTTGCCTAAGGGCGCGGAAGCGGCAATAGCGACTGCTATTGTGGCGAAGCGCCGGCCACCGGTGATCTGGCTGCACTTTGCGGAGTGCACGGGCTGCACGGAGTCGATGCTGGTTTCAGAGCATCCGACGATCGACAAGCTGATGCTTGAGATCATTTCTCTCGACTATCACGAGACTCTGTTTGCGGGCGCTGGCCACCAAGCCGAGGCAGCCAGACGAGCCTCGATGGAAGCAAACAAAGGGAAGTATGTGCTGGTCGTCGAGGGAGCGATTCCCGCCAAAGATAATGGCATTTACTGCAAAGTCGGCGGACAGACCGCCGTCGAGATACTCAAGGAATGCGCGAAGGATGCCGCGGCGGTGATCGCGATTGGCTCCTGTGCTTCGTGGGGCGGTATGCCTGCTACGGGGCCGAATCCGACGGGCTGCGTGGGAGTGAGCGACATCCTGCATCAGCCGGTCGTAAATATTCCAGGATGCCCACCTAACCCGTATAACTTCCTGTCTACGGTGGTTCACTTCATCACCTATGGTAAATTTCCGGCGCTGGATAAAGAGGGCCGCCCGAAGTTTGCTTATTCCAGGCTTGTCCACGAGAACTGTGAGCGGCGTCCGCACTTTGATGCTGGGCGTTTTGCGCAAGATTTCGGCGACGCGGGACATCGTTCAGGATGGTGCCTCTACAAGCTCGGCTGTAAAGGGCCCGAGACTTATGCGAACTGCCCGTCGATCCTATTTGGCGACGCTGGCAGTGGGAGTTGGCCTGTCGGCACAGGGCATCCTTGCATCGGCTGCACGCAGAAGGGCATTGGGTTTGAAAAGCCGATCCACTCCCTGGCGACTATTCAGTTCATTACTCCACCGGCTTCGTATCCGCAGATTATTGAGCAGCAGGGCCATGGTGTGAGTGTGGCTTCGGCGGCGGTGGTGGCTGGAGTTGCGGGCCTGGCCATTGGAGCTGCAGCTGCGATGGCGAACAACCTCGGCAAGGGAAGCAAGCCAGAGCCTCCATACGACGGAAAGGAGTAAACGTCATGTGTGTTACTCGACGAAACTTCCTGCTGCGATCGGCTACGAGTGGAGCTGCTGCCTTGTGTGCAGCGGCCTCCGCACGACCCGCCTCGGCTGAGACTCGCGAAGAGAAGACCATGCCTCCGAAGGCGCTGGGGCTGCTCTTCGATGCTACGTTGTGTATCGGTTGCAAGGCTTGCGTGACGGCCTGCCGCGAGGCGAATCACACGCATCCTGAATTCAGCACCAAGGATAAGTTGTGGGACACGCCGCTTGACCTCACGGCGGATACGCTGACGGTGATCAAGGCGTACTCCGAAGGCGAAGGAACACAAAAGGATCAAGAGGAGAACGGGTATGAGTTCGTCAAGAAGTCGTGCCTGCACTGCGTCGATCCATCATGCGTGTCGGTGTGCCCGGTTACGGCGATGACGAAGGACCCGCAGACGGGCATCGTGAGTTACAACGTGGACAGGTGCATTGGCTGCCGCTATTGCGTGGCTGCTTGCCCGTTCGGTGTGCCTCGCTTTGACTATGTGGACAGGTTCCCGCGGCTTCGCAAGTGCGAGTTATGCAAGGAGCGGCTGGCGGTGGGCGAGATCCCGGCGTGTGCGGAGGTGTGTCCTACCGGGGCTACGTTGTTTGGAACGGTGAAGGAGTTGAGTGCGGAAGCGGACCGGCGTCATGAGATGAAGCCTGGCGAGCGAGCCTTCTTCCCGCGCAAAACGGTTGATTCCACCGACGTGCATGAGAAGCCCGCACCCCACTACGTGAAAGAGACATACGGCGAGACGCAGGTGGGCGGCACGCAGGTGAAGCTGTTAGCGGGTGTTCCCTTCGACAAACTGGGCTATCCGGAGCTGCCGGACAAGTCCTACGTGGCGACATCGGAGACCATTCAGCACACGCTGTACAAGGGCATGATCGCGCCCGCATTACTGTTCGGAACGTTCCTGCTGCGCACGCGGATCTCCGCGAAGCATGAGGAGAACGATGCAGAAGATGAGGGCAAAGACGAGCAGCATGGAAAGGATCAGCGATGAGGATGAAGCAGCTGGGTGGGCCATACCTCACCAAGACATCGACGATTGCAGCGACCATGGTGGGAATCCTGGGGATCCTGGTTGTTGTGCGTCTTTGCTTTGGCCTGCGGTCTGTGACCAATCTGAACGACGGCACCACATGGGGTCTTTGGCTGGCTTATGACGTGGTCGCGGGCACGGCGGTGGCGTGCGGCGGCTATGCGGTGGCGCTGGTTGTGTACATACTGAACAAAGGCGAGTATCACCCGCTGGTGCGTCCCGCGGTGCTTGCAAGTATGTTCGGCTATGCGCTGGGCGGATTTTCGGTACTGATCGATATCAGCCGCTGGTGGAACTTCTGGCACATTCTTTGGCCGGGCTACTTCAATCTCAACTCGGTGATGATCGAAGTAGCGCTATGCATCAGTGCGTACTCGACCATCCTGATCCTCGAGTTTGCTCCTGCTGTTGTGGAGCGGGTGGTGGAGTGGACTGGATATCGCGGCGGACCGCTGCATGAGCTGACGCGAAAGGTGGAGAAGGTTCTCAACAAGGTGTTGTTTGTCTTCATCGCGTTAGGAATCACGCTGCCGACCATGCATCAGTCGTCGCTGGGCACGATGCTGATCCCGTTCGGGCGGCTCGTCAATCCGCTGTGGCAGACGCCGGTTCTTCCGCTGCTCTTCTTACTGACTGCACTGGTGACTGGATATGGGATTGTGATGCTTGAGGCGACGCTGGTATCCGATAGGTTCTCGCGTCCCTCGGAAGCGCACATCCTCGCGGGTCTCTCGCGCTACATGATGGTGCTGGTGGCGGCATTCCTGGTGGTGCGCTGGGGCGAGTTGATCTACCACGAGAAGCTGCAGTACATCTTCACCTCGGGCGGCCTGGGATTCGCGTTTCTCGTGGAAAACATTCTGTACGTGACTCCGGTGGTCTTGTTATGGCCGCGTGGACGGCGCGCGAGTCCGCAGTTCCAGTTTATTTCCGCATTGTGCATCCTGGCGGGAAGCATTCTCTACCGCATGGATAGCTACCTGATTGCGTATCACCGCGCAGGCTGGCATTACTTTCCTTCGGTTTCGGAGCTGTTGATCACGTTCGGCATGATTGCCGTGGAAGTGCTCGGCTACGTCCTGATCGTCAAGTTCTTCCCCATTCTTGAAATTCCGTCCATGGGAACCGCCAACGCGGCCCTGGCAAGCAAGTAGGAGCAGTCATGAGAAAGCGAATCACAATCGACCCGGTTACACGCATCGAAGGACACCTTCGCATCGACGTTGAGGTTGAGGATGGCAAGGTTGCGAAGTCCTGGGCGTCGGGCCAGATGTGGCGTGGCATCGAGCAGATCGTGCTTGATCGCGATCCACGGGATGCGTGGGCGATCGTGCAGCGCATCTGCGGCGTGTGCACAACGGTTCATGCCATCAGTTCGGTGCGGGCGGTGGAAGATGCGCTGAAGCTCGAGATTCCGCTGAACGCACAATACATCCGCAACATGATGTTGAGTGCGCATACGCTGCACGATTACATCGTCCACTTCTATCAGCTCTCCGCGCTGGATTGGGTCGATGTGGTGTCAGCGCTGAAGGGCAGCCCTGCGGGCGCCAGCCGTTTCGCAGAGAGCCTTTCCGATTGGGAGGGCAACAGCCACGCAGTGATGGTCGATACCCAGGAAAAGCTAAAGACGTTTGTGGGTTCCGGACAGCTTGGTGTCTTCACGAACGGCTATTGGGGGCACCCCGCGATGAAGCTTTCGCCCGATGCGAACCTGATGGCGGTGACGCATTATCTGCAAGCTCTGGAAGCGCAACGCTGGGCCAACAAGATTGTCAGCACGCTGGGCTCAAAGACGCCGCATATTCAGAACCTTGCTGTAGGCGGTGTCTCCAACCCGATCGCTACGGACAGCCAGAGTGTGCTGACGATGGAGCGGCTGCTCCAGATTAAAGAAAATATCGATAAGATCGGTTCCTTCCTGCATAACTGCTATTTCTCCGATGTGGCTGCGATCGCGGCAACCTATCCCGAGTGGCTGACCCTGGGAGCTGGAAATAATGACTTCCTGTCCACTCCGGAGATGCCTACCGATACCACGGGCACACAGTTCATGCGGGCGGGTGGCTTTATTCCGAACGGCAATCTCGCGGAGTACCATCCGATCTCGCGCTTCGGCGATCCGTATCTTACTGGCGGCGTTGCAGAGGCGGTGAAGCATGCCTGGTACACGTATAAGGATGACGCGAGCAAGCTGGAGCCATGGAAGGGCGAAACGACGCCCTCTTATACGGACTTCCAGGATGAGGGGAAATACAGCTGGATCAAGTCGCCGACGTTCTATGGAAAGCCCACACAGGTGGGTCCCATTGCCGCAGTGCTGGCTGGCCTGGCGGTGGGAGATCAGACCTATGGCATGTATCTCAATCGCCTGAGCGATAAGGTGCAGGCTCTCTCTGGAAGCCCGCTGAAGGTTGCGGCGTTGAACTCGACTGTTGGTCGCCATGCCGCACGACTGCTTCGCGCCTGCGTGCTGTATGAGGACCTGAAGGCTAACTGGCAGCTGCTCATGGACAATATCGGCAAGGGAGATATGACGACGTTCAATCATCCAACCTTTCCGAAGAGCGAGATCATGGGCGTTGGCCAAGTCGAGGCACCACGTGGGCTGCTATCGCATTGGGTCGTCATTCGCGATGGGCGCATCGCCAACTATCAGGCAGTGGTTCCGTCGACGTGGCTTGCGGCGCCCAAAAACGACAAGGGGCAGCCGGCCAGTTATGAGATTGCTCTTATGGGCACTCCTGTGGCCGATACCGAGCAGCCGCTGGAGGTCTTGCGGACCATTCACTCTTTCGATCCATGTCTCGCCTGCGCGGTGCACCTTACCGATACAGAACATGAAACCACCGTTCATGTCAGGGCGCTCTAGATGCACCGCTCGGTGAGCGAAGGGAATGGCATGAGTGATGCATCGACCATGCAGGGCAGATCGAACCGGGTGATGGTGCTTGGGATCGGCAATGTGCTGATGAGCGATGAGGGCGTGGGGTGCCATGCCATCAAGAGGCTCATCGAGCGGTACGACATTCCCGATGAGGTGGAGATCCTGGATGGTGGGACCACCGGCATGGAGCTGCTGCCGCTGCTTGAGGAAGTCGACGAACTGATTGTGGTCGATGCGGTGCGATGCGGAAAACCACCGGCGTCGATTGTGCTTCTCGAAGGCTCCCAGGTTCCGGTGTATTTCAAGACGAAGATTTCGCCACACCAGGTGGGGCTGTCGGATGTTCTTGCGTCGCTGGCCTTCAAGGGTTCAGCCCCGCGCCGCGTTGTCTTGATCGGGGTGCAGCCTTTGACGCTGGACCTCGCGATGGAGCTTTCCCCCGAGGTGGAGGCGCGGCTGGATGACGTTGCGAGCATGATCGCGGTCGAGCTGGCGAAGAGTGAAGTCCCTGCCCGGCTGCGGGCCTGAGAGGCGCGACGATGTGCATGACGATTCCATCGCGAGTGCTTTCCATCGCCGGACAGATGGCAACGGTGGAGAGCTTCGGTATTCAACGCACGGTCAGCATCCTGCTGATGTCGGAACCGCTGGACGTGGGCGACTATGTGACCATCATGGCGGGCGCATACATCATCGAAAAGATACCGCAGGAAATGGCACTGGAATCGCTGGCGTACCTGGAGTCCGTGCTCGATGAGCCGTTGGACGAATCATTCGATGAATCACTCGACGAATCAGAAGATGGCTGCGCACCATGAGTGGTGTGCATGCGGCTCAACGCGGCATAGATATCGCCGTGACCACCGCAGGCGATTCTATCGTTGAGGTCGCCATTGCGAATCATCGTCCGTTGGGGCTCGCCTCCTCTCTCATCGGCAATGCGCCTGACGAGGCTCTAAGACGCATCACCCAGCTCTTCTCAATCTGCCGCATCGCGCAGGGCATTGCCGGCTGCATGGCCGTCGAACGGGCCCTCGGACTGACCGTTGCCCCATCGCATCAGGCGGCACGGCAGCTTCTGATCAAGGGCGAGACGGTCGTCGAGCACGCTACGTGTGCGCTATTGAGCTGGCCGGCGTTGATGGGAGAGAGGCCAACGGAGCTTGAGGCGCTGAGGCTCCTGCGCACCAGCCTCGGGGATTTATGGCGAGCGGTGTATCCCGATGGCGACTGGATGCATCCTGGCGGAGGCCGACTCGCCCCGGACAAAGCGGCTATACAGTCAAAGCTGATCGCCGCGACGACGGCGCTACAGCAGGCGGGGCTTTCTGCGCAGCCCAATGGCCGAGGCCTGCAGGACGCGCTCGTGGAATCCGGGCCGACTGCCAGGCTACTGCGTATGCTTCAAGAGGAAGCATTGGCGGGATATGGGGTCAGTAGCATGGCGCTTCTCGGTCCTCTCGAGGACAATATGCTGGAGCAACAACTTGCATCCGACGAGAATGGATCCTATGCCGCCCGGCCCGAGTTGCAGGGAGCTCCGCGAGAGACAGGGCCGCTATCCCATCGGATCAGCGAACCGCTTCTGCAAACGGTTGTCAGCAGACATGGGCGCGGTCTTGCCGCGCGCTTTCTCGCCCAATCCATCGATAGTGCGCGCTGCATGGAAGAGATGGAAGCTCTTGGCGCAGGCATCTGTGCCGTTGCCCCGCAAGGATTCGTCAGCGGCGAGGGTAGCGGCATCGGAGTCGTCGAGGCTGCCAGAGGGCGCCTCGCACATCGTGTGGAGATAGCCGAAGGCTGTGTACAGCGCTACCAGATCGTGGCGCCCACGGAATGGAACTTCCACCCTCAGGGAGCCTTCGCTCGCGGCCTTACGGAGAACCGTGCGGCAATTCCGCCCGAACGCCTGGCACACCTGATGATCGCAGCCCTCGACCCTTGTGTGGCCTGCCAACTTACGATGAATAACCACAATACCCTGCCGTGAGTTCTCGACCCGCGCCGGCATTCCGGTCACGGCCGATTGCCGAGCTCCCGCCAGTGATGAGAATGGTGTTGCTGGTGGACTTACTTTCCGGGAATCTCATGGTCGCAATCGTAAAAAGAGCGGGACTTGTACACGCCGTTGTCTGTACTGGGGCGAGTTCGTTCCGCTGCTCGACGGACACGATGCCTTCGCTTCAAACGGAAGTATGGCTTCCCGAAGGTCAGGTTCCACTGGAAGTGAGCGATCAGCCGGACACGATAGGAAAGGCGCGCACGGTGCTGGTCTGGCGCGACAACGAGTTGCGTTTCCACATCGTGATGCGAGCAGGTCTACCGACGTCTACATGTAGGAGATGCCTGAGGGCGTGCGCGCCACCGTGGGCTCATTCACCGGGCGCTGCAGGACACGATTGAAGAAGCTGGCATCGAAAGGCAAGATGCGACCGCTGGCCGTCGCCGAATCTACGGCGATTGTGAATTGATGGGCAGCAAATTCAGAGGAAAGTCAGCCGAAGCGTGGCGCTTCAGAGAGGAGATGGAGACGACTGACATGGCTTGGCTGCAAGGCAGTTTGAAATTTGCTGCCAAACGTTTGGAAGGGGGTTCCGCGAAGTTGTTGAGATATTTGGTGGACCTGATCGGGATCGAACCGATGACCTCTTCCATGCCATAATGTGCGTCGACGTCTAAGTTATTGACGGTACGGCATTTATTAGTCGGCAAAACCGGCAAAACTGGCCCAGTCGGCAGTATTTGCTACCAAAATGCTACCAAATTCAACTACGGGTAATCGGGCTGATCCGTGGGCGGACAGCCCGATTGATTGTGATATACGACCACACCCATGTCCCAGAAGAAGTTGCCCATGAGGTTCTCAACTGTTGGTCTCCCTCACCTGAGGGGAGAACTCGTTGAAGGCATGAGAATCGTCGATTGAACGGCAACGATATTGGATCGATCCCAGCCCTTAGTTTCCTCGGCAAACTCCGCACTCCCCATATACCGCCGAACGACCTCGCCCGGATCTTCGCCCTCCGGATAGGAGACCAGCACAAAAGCCTGTGGCTCGGCGCTGTCCTTTGCGGTCCAGATGCCGTGGGGCTCAATCCCAAATAGTGGAAAGCTATCGAGATGGCTGGGGTAAACCTGGTTCATGTAGATGTCGAGCGCCTCTCGGTCCCGCAAGGTGTATTGGCGAAGTTCAAACGTCCTCATGGATGGCTCCTTGCTTCAACGACTTGGGTTGCGAATTGACTGGTCGTCAGCCAGGGTTGCTGGACAACGACCGGGCAGCGTTGGCTTAGAGAATGTTGATCAGAAACAGGCCCGTGATAACCATGACCGTGAAGGTCACTCCATGGATCGTGAAGGCTGCCTGCTTCGAACCGCCGGAGCCCAGCACGTTCGACATATCGCCGAATGCGGTGAGGGATTCAACGAGAAGGGCTATTCCCACGGTCCGAGGATTCGTCGTAAGCATCAGGGTCAGGACAACCAAACCGGAAACGATATCCCGAATGCCCTTGAGGCGTAGCCAAGCTCGCGTGTCAGGATCAGGCGAGGGCAGCTTGAGGCCGAAGGAGCCTGTCATCTTTTCAGGGGAGGCGATGTAGAGACTGCCAATGATGATGATACCGACCGCGAGGAGGGCGGTGATGGAAAGCGGGATCGTGGTGTGCATGATGTATCTCCTTTAGAAAATCTAGCAACGCTATAAAAGACGCAGGATGAACTCGGAACGATTCAGGATTACGCAACATTTTCTAGCAGTGCTAGTATTGGTTAATGGAAACGACAGCGGCCCCAAGCCGGATTGCGGAAAGGAAACTGCGCGACCGGGAGGCGCGACGAAGGCAGATCATCAGTGCGGCGCGCCGCATTGCAGAGACGGAGGGCTGGCCCAACGTGACCGTCCGGCGCTTGTCCGATGAAATCTCGTACAGCCAACCTGTCTTGTATGCTCACTTCGGAAGCCGCGAAGGCATCCTCGCCGCAGTTGCTCTCGAAGGGTTTCACGAACTGGGCGTTGTCTTAGAAAAGGCACAAAAGCGTGCGAAGGATGACGATGCGGTAGAAGCATTCGCGTCCGCATACCTGGCGTTCGCGTCGTCGTCGTCGGCATTGTATGAAGTGATGTTTTCGCTCAGTCTGGCCGTACCCTTCGCAGACCCTGCGACTCCAGCGGAGTTGCAGTTCGCCTTTGCGCAGCTCATGGAGCTGTTTAAGAGCCAAGGTTCGAAGTCTGAGCTTCTCTCGGAAATCTTTTGGGCAAGCCTCCACGGCCTTGCCGAGCTCACCAGAACCAAACGACTTCCACGCAGCCGGCAGAAAGAGCGTATGAAGACCCTCGTCGAGCTCTTTACCTGTTCCGATGAACGAAAGTCACAGTTGTAGGGGGTTATCCGAGCTTGCGTTGAAGCGTGTCCGCCTGTTCCACAAACTTTTGCGGATTGCTCTTCTCCAGCTGACTGAGGTTCTGGTGCTTCCAACGAATGCCTGGCAACAATGCGAGATGGGGAATGCCCAACAGATTCCATTCGGGTCTGTTTTGTACGAGTGAAATCAGGAAGCGGCGCTCGTCGTCATCCAGGCCTCTCTGTAGTTGGTCGAAAAGTTCTTCGCGGACTGCAAGTAGGCTTGGAAGTGGAACGGTCTCAGTCGTCATACCCTTGAACGTCCGTTCATAGTCTTGGGTGATGTCTCGCTGTGTGGGGAATAACACCTCGTGAACAGGACGATTATGGCTCGCAAGGTACGCGACGAAGGCACGACGGATTCGGGGTGTGATCCCTTCATGGGCAAGAAGCTGCATTACATCGAACAAGTCACGCGGGTGCTGGCGATCCATCGCGGCGACCAGTTGCCTCCATAGATATCTTCCATGGACGCCATCGGAAGTTCCAAATCGGAGAGAAGAAGGTCCTGGGCGGCCTTCGTCAACGAGGCTCTTTGGATCGGGTAAAGAGTGCTGAGTTTGGCAACTTGGCTTGGCCCACTTCGGCGGTTTGTTTTGGCCCACCCCTGGGACGTTGATGTTGAGGGAGTTGGGTTCTGCTGGAGCGTAGCCCGGAGGGCGTAGCGGAAGCAGAACCTAACTCCCAGGGCTTACTCTTTCGTCTTCTTACGCAAGGTTCTACGGAAGCGATAGGACTCCGAGCCGGTCTCGATGATGTGTGCCTGGTCGGTGAGCCGATCAAGCACTGCCTTACAGAGCCGGGCGTTGGTGAAGACCTGAGGCCACTCTGAGAAGGGGAGGTTAGTGGTTACGATGATGGCCGCCTTCTCGGCTCTCTCTGCGATCACCTGGAAGAGCAGTTCAGCAGCGACTTCGGCAAGCGGCACATAGCCGAGTTCATCGATGACGATCAGCTCCACACGAGACCAGCGTGCCAGCATCCGGCTCAGGCTCTGTTCCCGTTGTGCTTCGACAAGCTGGTTGACCAGCGCGGCGGCAGTGGTGAAGCGCACTCGCTTGCGTTGACGGCAGGCAGCGATCGCCAGGCCGGTGGCAAGATGACTCTTGCCTGTACCTGGATCACCAACCAGTAGGACCGGCTCGGCGCGTTCGAGGTAGCCGCCTTCGGCCAGGGCGCGGATGCGGGCGGCGGGGATGTGCGGCGACTGAGCGAAGTCGAACTCCTCGAGCGTCTTGATCCTGGGCAGGTGCGCCTCCTTCATCCTCAACTCGATGCTGCGTCGTTCCCGGTCTTCCATCTCCGACTGGAGCAGGGCTTCGAGATAGTGCAGATGCGAGTGCTTGCGCTGGGCGGCTTCTTCGGCAAGCGATGCGAACTGCGCACCGACGGATGGCAGTCGCAGCGCCTTGCAGTTCTGAGCGATACTTGCGATCTGGAGGCTCATACCTGCACCGCCTGTAACAGCCGGTCGTACTCGATCATGGTCGGCAGCGGGCGTTCATACGCGGACAGCGGACCGATCTCGATCGGCTCGCCAACGGTGTGCTGCAACTGATCGGACATGAGCAGATGGCGGATCGCAGCAACGTCTTCGCAGCCCAGATCGAGTGCCTGCTCTACGGCAGCCGTCAGGCTCTCATAGCCGAACTCGCGACCCATGCGGATGAGCGTCACCATGGCACGGGTGCCTGGCTGACGTCCTTGCCGCTCGATCATCCGCTGCCAGATCCAGTCATAGCTCTCAGGCCAACGGCCCTGTGCTCGCCACTGCGCCAGCGGCGTCGACCCGCGCAACGCTCCGGGCTTCCGGTCCAGCACGTCGAGGTAGTGTTCCAGATCGAAGATCTTCTGCAATCGGCTGTAACAGCGTTCGTGGCTGGCGATCCGGCTGCCATGGTGCCGGAACTCGACCGTGCAGGAATAGACACGTGCTTCAACGATCGAGCCCGGCTTCAACGGCACGGAGTAGGAGTTCGTCCGCACCTTCGCGCATCCCGTCTGGTCGACGCGTGGGAAGCTGACCTCGGCCAGATCGAAGGGCTCGGTGGCCAGTGGCAGAAGATGCTCCTTCTCCGTCAGCAGCCGGGCTCCGACACACTCGGTATGGCCTGACATGATCCGGGCCTCATCGGCGCGGCAGTCTTCCAGCAGCTTCCGGTTCAACGCCTGAAGATCGGCGGCTACCGGCACAGGAACCCAGTGGTTGCGGCGGAAGTAGCCAACTTCGCCCTCCACACCGCCCTTCTCATGGCCTTCACCTGGGGTGCAGAACTCGGCCTGGTAATGCCAGTGCGAACGGAACGCGATGAACCGTGCCGTCAACTCACGCTGCTGACCGCGCAGTATCTTCTTCACCGCACTCGACAGGTTATCGTAGCGAAGCCGCCGGAAGACGCCTTCGAAATACTCGAAGGCAAGTTCGTGCGCTTCCAGAAAAGCCTGCTGCGTCGCACATGGATAGGCCCGATGAAAGGCCGCACCGCTCGCCATCGAGCGCATCTCGAAAACCTGTAGCTTGATCCGTTCACCGTCCAGATCGGCATACGCTTCGTACCAATCGACCTGCGCCTCGACGCCCCAGTCGTAGCTCTGCGGAACGAACACCTCGTGTTCAGCCAGACCCAGAGCCTGCTTGCGCCGCTCTACATACTGCCGAACAGTTCGCTCGGCTGGCGTGCATCCTGGGATCTCGGCACGGATGCGGTCATAGATCCGCCGCGATGTGTGGCGCTGCTTGCGCGGAGCCTTGCGGTCCAACTCCAAAATCGAGTCGATCAATGACACCGCCAGTGCCATCTTCACAGCTGGACGTTCCGTCTTCTTCCGCTGAGTAGGAACTGCGTTGCGCACCGCCTCACGCACCATGCGCCGGTGCACGCCCAACTTCCGCGCCACACCAATCACCGACCCAACGCCGAACTCATACTCCCGACGAATCTGCTCGTATAACTCCACCTTGGCTCTCCAATCCAACTCGCCCTCCGCCTCTCATATCACTGAGAAACAGAGTAGAGTTCGCACTGCCCAAGGGTGGGCCAACTTAAACCGCCGTACTGGGCCAATTTAGAGTGCCAGAATCAAGTGCCTCGCATCACGAAATTGGCTTCGATCTTCACCTCAATGCCACCACGACGAACAAGCAGTTTGGTTTCGCTTCCGTCGGCAGTTGCGGTGGCTCGGGTTTGAAACCCGTTGGCCTGCAGGCGCTCGGCAGTCTGTCGAAGAGCTTCCGTGATCTGGGTCAGCGCTTGCGTTCGGGGTAGTGTGTAGTCGGGGAAGACGAGATCGAGGTCGACCGACAGTCGGGGCATATCTCGCAGAAAAAGATTGATCGCTGTGCCACCCTTCAGAGCGAATGCCTGCCCTTCGAAGACGAAGGGTGCAACCTGCGTCATCATGCGTGCGATGTCTATGTAGACCTGGTTCATGGCTTGAGCACCAAGAGTCCATCGGGCGACTGCCCTACCCAAGCACGCTTGCTGCCGGTGGGAAGCGTTTTCGGATCGAGTTTGGCAGCCCAAGGCAAGGAGAGTTCTTGGCCGAGCTGCAAGCAGAGTCGTACAGTCTTCACGTTGGAGCAGTTTGAGAGCAATTTGCGGAGAACGTCGGCTCGGAACGTGTAGGTACTCTCCATGAGCTCTCGCACCTCCTGTAGAGGTTGGCGCACCCCCACTTCGCTCAAGAGTTCAAGCAAAGCGCGTTCCGGTGCAGAGGTCTGTGGAGCGTCCGCGATGCTCTCAAAAGGCGCGACGTACATCAACCCGGTAGCGTCCTCAGTAAAGATCCTCTTTTGGTGATAATCAGCGGGAAACGCTGCAAGAACCAGCTTGGTAGTTTCGTTGAGGTTGAGCCGTACAGATGCAACGTGGAGTTCTGCTCAACGTAATGCCGAACTTTGTACCAATCCAGCGCAGACTTTCCACCCACGTGCAGTCCCTTGATGCTTCGCTCCAGGAGTCGTAACGCGGGGTAAAGAGACAGGGCTTCCCCCGGACGAGAAAAGACACCCCGGGCCAAGCGATCGAGCCACCCGGCGCGAACATAGTGAACGGCGAGGTCCGCCGATATTCCCAAGCCTGAAAGATCCTGGGAAGTCAGAGGAGTTCCTTGGGGATAGTGAGCATAGAGCCTTTTTAGTTTGCTCTCCATAATCGTATCCTCGCTACGATTATGCTCATAAAGTGAAATACGATCAAGCTTTTAGATTATCGTCCAGTGGTACCCATACTACGATTTGGACGACGCTTCAAGTACGAAGCCCTGCACTGGCTAGCTTCTGTCCAGCAGTAACGGGCTGGCCTATCGGGGACCGTCATGAACACCCCGGTTTGCGACAGTCAGAAAGTCGCGCAAACAGGGTCGGGAGCAGGTCGACAGCGTAAGCGATGCGTTTGGTCGGAAGTCCGCGTCCTAAGGCCTCGGCCCAGGGACGCTGGAGGGCGGTCTGCGCGGCAGAAGGCGCTCCGAGCCTGTACGAAACTCACCGACCAGTATTTGCAAGACAGATTGCTGACGCCAAGCCGACTCCCATTACTAATTTCGCGTGTTTGAGTGAGTTGGCGCTTTGGCGTGAACCGCCAACAGGGACGCCAGTCTTCCGAGTTGCCGAGATTCTGGCATCAAACGATGGCATCCTCGCGCCCTTTCGCTTCCTCCGAGCCCTCTCCAACTAACGCAACTATGACTATTAGCAAATCCCCATCGGAACATCCGCATAGGGGCTTCGAATATCCTGATTCCGTGAAGAAGAGTGACCGAAACGAGCCAAATACGGACCATGGAGCCGGGGGTGGAAGCCTCGCCGGGTATGAGTACCAGATCGATGTATCAGTGTGGCTGGCCCTTGATCTTCTGCTAGGCAGCAAGCAAGCGAGGGAGATGTTTCTCGAGCCCGCATCACAGGAAGATCTTGAGGCAGAACTTGAAGAGTTCGAGCCGGGGATCGTCACAGGGGACGCCACATTGACCAGCTACAGGTTGGTCGTTCAAGCCAAGCTTCGAACCGGCGATGCTTGGACCGTGGCGAACATCCAAGAGCTCCTCCGTCACGGCAAGCGGCGCACTTCAGCTCGGGATCGCCTGAGAGACCTGAGTGTCCGTTACCTCCTTGTGACGAGTGCAGCATTGAACGGAGGCACGAAGAATCTACAGGTGGCACAACCGGGTGTCTGGCCCAAGCCTGTAAAGATGCCCGTGGCTATCGAGAAAGTTCTGCCGCCAAATTCGTCCGGCAGAGTCGCCATCATCGGTAGTAAGGATCAGGAACGGCTAAAGACGGATATTCGAGACTTGCTCCGAGATAACTTTCGCGTTCCAAACGCACGCTGGGAAGAGTGTTGGAGACAACTACGCGATGACGCACGCGCCCGTATCGGAGGCGCAGGCTCCGGTGTATGGAGACGGGAAGACCTCGAAGCCGTAATCAAAAAACACGAGGGCTACATTGCCAGCTCTCCGGAGCTTGCCTCGTATGTCTTCCCCAACAACTGGAAGGAACTCCATCAGGCGGTTGAAGAACGTCATGCCGCGCTGATCATCGAACAATCGGGAACCGGTAAGACTTTGGCGGCCCAGAAGCTCTATGACGAATTGCGCAAAGAGATTCCTGGGCTCGCCCGAGTCGCCATCACAAGAGGTCCCGCCGAACTCAATGCAGATCGGACTTCACCTCCCGTGTTCTACGACATCGAAGATCCATGGGGCCGGTTCGACTTTGAGCCGAACAGCCGTCCTTGGAACGACCAGCTCTCCCAAAGCTTTTCCAGAGCGAATCACGATCGGATTCTTGTTGCGACAACTCGGCTCGACGTCGGTCAGCGCTCGGGCGCTCTGAACACGGTCGAGCAGTGGATGGTGAGCTTAGAGTCAGAAAATTATGGCGAGGCAGAGCGCACACAGTTGTACCGCTCTCGAATTAGTGCCCTTCCTCGCGAACTACAGGTGACCGCGACCAGAGCCGGATTGATGGTCTTGAAGGAACTCTCAACCCCACTGGAAATTCAGAAGTTCTTCGATGCGCTACCGACCTTAGATCGAGATGGGTTGCGAAACCCAGAGCACTTCGTCAACGATGCAATAGGCCGCGCCCATCAAAATTCGATTGAGCAGACCGTCGTCGATCAGATCGAGCAGCGTGAGGGCGGCGTAAGAGCAGCCGCAGTGATCTGGGGCCTGTTGAAAGTTACCAACAAGCTTTCTCTACCCATGCTGCGACAGATTGAGGAGGCACTCGCGGATTACGAGCCACAAATGGTCGTCGAAGCGAGTTCACTCGTAGGGTTCTTCGTTGCCTCCCGCAATCTTCGCCAGACAGAAGACTTGATCACGTATTACCACCCGCGCGTGGAATCCGGGATCGAGCGGGCCCTTGTACGTTCCAAGCTCGTAGTGAAGCGAATGCTTCGGTTGCTGGTGGACGTACTCACGTCGCCTGATGGTCCAGGCGAGGAGTGGGGCGCCCGCGCAGCAGCGAGACTTATCGCGGCTGTTCGCGACTCCGGCAAGGTTGAAGTGAACCCTCGACCAGTTGCCACTGCGAAAGTGGATACGTGGCTGGCAGCGCACCTTGAAGAGGCCGGCGAGAACTTCGAAGCCAGCCTGAAGCTTGCGGCTGCTGCCGGCTCGTCTGCGCTTCCTCACGCAGAGTTCGCCCGCTACCTGTTGCATGATGCAGAGCCCAATTGGGGTGTCAGCCATTGGGATCGTCCCGGCAAGCCTGATGCCTGGTACGAGACCTTGAGGAACTCTTCCGCCGTTCGCCCGCTGATCCAGCGGTTTGTGCGCGAAATCTTACCGACCACCCACATGTACTATCGGGTCGCGTTTACTAAAGATCGGAAGAGATTGGCACCGGACCTTTCCGATGCTTTCCTGGAAGCAGCCAACAGGACGGTTGGTTGGGGGTGCATTTCTTCCGATGATGCAATCGCCGAAGGCGCCCTCGATGACTTGGACGGCTTTGAAAAAATAGTCGATGCCGCAGTGGAGGTGCGAACGACTTCCGAAAAAGACCGTGCGAAGCAAGAGGAGTTGCACCTCGCACTCGTGAACGGGGAGTATAGCGATCATTACGCAGAGCATCTCGCTGACAACGACGACGGTTACACAGCGTCCGAATACCTCGAAGCCTATGTGGTGCGTGTGCGCGCCACAGTCGGTTGGAAGCGGATTGCGGAGCATCGGCAGATTAGTCGGCTTCGTGAATACTGGCTCCGCTCCATCCATAAGGGAGAAGACGGTGCGCTGCTAAGCGAAGACGAACTCGCAGGTGTCTTCCGGTCTGCGTTCAACACGGCAGAGGAAGAGGAGCTTTGGTATGTGCTTCTTCGCTACTGGGACGAACGCTACCTTCCATCGCTCAGACACCGTTTACTGGTTGGGGCATCCTCCCAGAAGGTACTCATCGCTGCTGTTGCTTGCGCGGTAAGCCATGCTCCCAGCCTGCTACATGAAATTGCGACGCAACCGGACTCACCCGATTCTCAGCAGCAGATGCTTGAGATTGCCGCCGCGACCGCACACCTCCGCGACCGGCGGATGCCTTCCGGGGATAAGCTTCAAGATGTAACTGCTGCCACCGTGTCGCTTCTTCCGTACCCGTGGCCAGCGATCAGTGATGCCTACCTTGAGTTGTATAACCAGCGAACCCCAGCGCTGGATCAACCCGCACGTAAGATCTTGCAGGAGACATCGTATCGGAGTGCCGACGTGCAACGGCTACGCCTCGCTGCCAATGTGGATTCAGGAGAGCGGGTTCGTGCCGATGTCCAATCCTTGCTGAACTCAGAAAATTCCGACATTGCTGCTGAGGGAATTATGTCCGCCGCAAACGCCGGGCTGAACGACGTAGTAGAAGCTGGCTTGGCACATAAATTCGCAGACGTAAGAGCCGTGGCCCTGGAGACGCTTGGTCGAAACGCGTCGACCCCTTTGCCGTCTCGTCTCCTCGCATTTGTAGTCGACAAAGGCTTCAGGGTGAAAAAGGCTCTGATTGCATTGCTATCCGAGAAGTCTCATCCAGCACACGAGCCGATCCTTCTCAGGCTTGCTCACGACAAGATCTCAGACCTTTCATCGTATTACGGGGGGCCGGATAGCTATCCCATCGCGAGAGCAGCGATAGAGGGGTTAGCGAAGTACGGGCCTCTCTCTGCCGAAACCTTGGCCGAACTCTTCACAATTGGGAACGAAACCGACGATCCCAAACTCCGAACTTCCATTTTCGATCTGCTAGGTGTTCAAGCTGATCGGAATATACAAGAACGGCTGTTAACCTTGGCGATCACGCCAGGTAGAACATCGGTCCGCAAAGCTGTCGCTTGGGCTCTCTTGCTATCGCGCGAACGCCTTGCGTTGGAAGTGATTGAACGGATCGTCCCAGGCTTATTGGAATCTCGCATCGAAAGCGTGGCGACGCTGCTGACGCTCATATTGGCCGGGACTGCGAGTTTGGATAAGGTGTATGCCGTTGCCAAACAACTCGCCGCAAATGCGAAGCGTCGCGTCCTGCTTCTGCTGATCATTCGAGAGTTGAGCGAAAGGGACGTGGCGCTGGCGAAGAAGGTAGCGCAAATCCTTCCGGAACATCATCCTGCACTCAGGTGGGCGTTTGGAGAAGAAGTTGGAGATGCTCAGGATGATCTCGTTGCCGACTTGGGCGATCCCGGCATCTGTGCTGAGGTGCTTGAGTTTATGAAACCAGCGAGTTAGGCCCTGATATCCTGCGGTTATGGTTACCTTTCGTTGGCAGGCTGACCGGCATCGCATGCCGGCGGACCCATTCACATTTCGCTTCCAGATCGATGCAGGGCCCGAACGAACAATCGAGACGCACGATGTGGAGCGGGTACTGCGATGCTTAGGGCCTATCATCGGCATCGGGCCGCATGGGGCTATGGCTCAGGCGATCCGGGTCGGGGGCGGATTCTTAGGCGGAGATGGTTCGGTAGAGGAAGCTGCGGCGCTGATCACTTACCGTGACCTCTCGGATCAATTTGAGGATTTCGGTGAGGTGAAGTAAGGCGCCGCCTCGCCAATTGGAGAAGCGAATGCATACCTCGACTGTTTACATCAGGCCAATGCACTCGTCGAGATAGGCACGAACCGTACGCTCCGAGGCTGTCACCATCGCGTAGACGGAAATGGAAAGCTACACGTAAGCGGGCGTGGCGCATACGCGCAACCCCCCGAACGCACTCCCGAACCATGCTGGTTTCTCCCTGTGTCCCTCAGTAGGCAGATCTTCCTGCCTCTGCTCGTCGGCTATGCCAGAAGTGAAGCTCCGAGGGTATCGCGAGCGCGAGAATGAACTGCTGTTGGCACCCAATGATGGCTTGGCTCCCTTGGCCCGGCTTGGCACTGGGGCACTTCACCCTTCGGCACTTGCTCCTTTACGCGGATCCGCGACGCCATCATCAAGCTTAGGTTTCACTAGCGATTCGAAGTGACCAGTTGCGCAAGGCCGGAGCAAAGCTCCTTGCGCAGTCCCTTTGCTGCTATTTAGTTCGCTCGAATGTACTCAATAGTGGCTCCGCACGGTCCTCATCAAATTCGCGACGGAACAAATGGTAAAGGAGACATTAATCTGCACGTTGGTCCCGGCGGATGTGTCCCTTGCTAAGGGCGTCCGTCAGAACCTTGTAGCTCCGATTGAGTTGGTCAATTTTTGACTTGATTCTGTCTGCTTCACGCTCGATGGCTGATCGGACGTGGGGGTCGGCTAGTTTGCAGTGCTGATACATCATTGCGGGCAAGATCTCAGCGATGGTCGCCAACGTCAGTCCCGACGCGAGAAGAAAACGGATAGCCCTGACAACTTCAAGGCTTTCCGCGGGGTAACGACGATAGCCGTTGTCGTTGCGATGCGTCTGGAGCAGGCCAAAACGCTCGTAGTGACGCAAGGAGCGGGCGCTGGCTCCAGTCAGCGCCGAGATCTCACCGATCAACATCCTCATACCATCGCTTGACCCTGACACTAGTGTCAAGGTTTAGGTTGGTACTGGAGGGAACCGAATGGACCACATCGACCTAAGTACCTTACCTACAAAGCGTGTTCTCACTCTGGAAGCTGCGCTCATCCTCGCTGAGGGCGCTCTCGCAACCGCCGCGAAAAAGAAAATCGACTATATGGTGATCAGCGTCGTTGACGATGGTGGACACCTCATCGTTCTTCTGCGTTCGAGTGGCGCCGAACCGGCCGCCGTCGAGATAGGGATTGCCAAAGCCCGAACCGCGGCAATCACCAGAAAACCCACACAATGGTGGATGGAAATGCTCAACTCCGGCATTTATGCATTCCTCAAGATGCCAAACGTGACGCCCGTAAGCGGCGCTCATCCCATCGTTTTCGATGGCCAGGTCATCGGTGCGATCAGTGCTGCCGGAGGCTCATTCGAGGACGACAACGAGGTCTGCTCCGGCGCATTGTCCATGTTGCAAAAAGGCACGGCAGATTGAATTGAAGGAGGCACATCCGCTACGGCGCAAACGAAGTGCCTGTATGCGCAACGTAGATGCGAGGTGCTTTGACACCAGCGAACTTCTCGACTGCACTTGAGACTGCTCTTCGCAAATGCGCTCGATCGACCATCGCATAGCTGCTTTCCGGCCTCGATCACAGCAGACCTGGCCGTCCGGGCTGCTCGAGGGTGAGCGTCCGGATGGGCCATTGAGATCTACCTATCATCGGATGATCAGGACTACTGTCCAGAGCCCCTTATCCGTTGCTGACCTTATCTAGCGAATGATGGCTAATGGCGTTACAGCAGGGACGCGATGCGTCCCCTGTCCTCTGCCGTCGCCGGATTGTAGACCGCCAGGATTAGGTCCGGACGACCATCCACCGCAAAGCCGGAGTATTCGAGCGAGACCGATCCGAACACGGGGTGGTGAAGGTGTTTGATTGTTTCGTTGTGTGCGGCCGGAACATCGTTCGCATGCCAGATTGCTTTGAACTCGGGACTACGTTGGCATAGTTCGTTGACAAGAGCCTCTACGTTCTCCGAGGCTCCTGCGCGGGCCGCGTCCAGCCGGAACCCACCCACGACGAGCCGGGCCATGCTCTCCCAGTCGTCATGCCAAACGCGGGCGCGGGCATCCAGGAACATGACACGCAATAAGTTCCGCTGGTCGGGTGGCCGTGACTCTGGGTTCATCAACATCGCACTCGCCGCCCGGTTCCAAGCGATCACATCCCATGTCGCGGTCTTAATAAACGCAGGGCTGGGATCCAAGGCATCGAGCACGTGCTGCAATCGAGGCGTGACTCCATCGTTCTTTTCATAGCGGGCTTCCGGTGGTCGGCCTAGACCGAGCAGAAACACGTGTTCGCGCTCCACGTCCGTGAGCATGAGAGCGCGGGCAACTCGATCCAAGACGTCAGATGAGGGCGCGCCCCCACGCCCTTGCTCGAGCCACGTGTACCAGGTCGTGCTGATATGAGCCCGTTGTGCGACCTCTTCACGACGGAGGCCGGGAGTCCGACGACGCTCAGCGGGAAAGCCAAAAGCAGCGGGATCGAGCCTGGCTCGGCGTTCCTTCAAATAGGTTCCAAGGAACTTCTCCGCCGATTGATCGCTCATCCTATTAGCCTCTTTACTACGATAACGTCACTACTTTACTAGCATATCCCGCAGGCATAGCTTGTCTAGTAGAGATATGTTTGCTGCCCCTCGGCGGCGAAACGGTCCAATGACCGGAGCTGAAGATAGACCCTAAATTACATATCACCAAACAACGATAAGAAGGACGCCTATGCCTAAGAATGAAGCCGCATGGTTGGTCGCGGAACACGAACCTCTTGAGGTGAAAGTGGCACCCTATACCGAACCCCGAGCCGGTGAAATCCTCGTCAAGAACCACGCGGTCGCCGTGAATCCAGTCGACTGGATGATCCAGTACCTTGGGAAGCGACTGTTTTCCTGGATTAAATATCCTTTCGTCCTGGGCTCTGACCTGGCGGGGGAGGTGGTAGCAGTAGGAAGTGACGTCACCCATGTACAGATCGGCGACCGTGTGCTGGCCATGGCTGCCGGGGCCGCCAAACCACGGAACCGGGCGAGTGAAGGCGCGTTCCAGGCCTATACGATCGTCTTGCCGCAACTCACAACGATCATCCCCGAACATATTTCTTTTGTCGACGCAGCCGTGGTTCCCCTCGGCCTGACGACTGCGGCTTGCGGCTTGTTTCAAAGCAATGCTCTTGCTCTGAAGCGGCCGTCCATACCTGCGGAGCCACTCGACCAATGGGTGATCATCGCGGGAGGAGCGACGAGCGTGGGCAGCAACGCGATCCAACTCGCTGTAGCCGCCGGCTACATTGTTGTGACTACCTCTTCGCCAAAGAACTTCGAGTATGTAAGGTCGCTTGGCGCTGCCCTCGCGTTCGACTACAACAGCAGAAATCTTGTTCACGATGTTGTCGCGGCGCTGAAGGGCAAAAACGTCGCGGGCGCTTTGTCGATTGGCGCCGGATCGACCTCCGCCTGTATCGATATCCTTGCTCTTTGTGAGGGTCGGAAGTTTGTGGCCAACCTCAGTTCACCGATATCCTTCGATGCCATACCTGCGGGTAGACGGATGACTCTCGGGGTTATTTTGAAGCTTGTCCCGGCAATGCTGAGTTCGAGTGTCAAAAATTGGTTGAAGTCGCGCCGCCACGGGATCACGGTCAAGTTCTATGATGCTAGCTCGATGATTGATAACGAGATTGGCCGTTACATCTATCAGGAATATCTTGGCAAAGCGCTCGCCTCCGGTAGCTTTCGGCCGGCGCCCCCGGCGCAGGTCGTGGGCAAGTCTCTCCACGACATCCAAACCGCCTTCGATGTTCAGAGGAGGGGTGTATCCGCTGCGAAAATCGTCATTGACCTCACTTAGGTCCCCCGCTAACTCGACCCTGGGAGGGCGACAAGATGTACTGTCGAGGAGAACAACCCATCACCCTTCGGAATGCTTTCCCGAAGGCGCTCTCAGACCCGTAGCCCAGCGACTGCGCAATTGCAAGCAGACTCTCAGCAGAGTTTTCCAGCCGATCCGCGGCCAGCAGCATCCGCCAACGGGTAAGGTATTCGAGCGGCCCAGTACCAACGACGTCGCTAAAACGCCGTGCGAATCCGGCGCGTGACATGCCGGCACTCCCCGCGAGCGAAAGCACCGTCCAGGGACGACCAGGATTGTCGTGCATATTAGCGATGACCACACTCAGTTGCTTGTCCGCCAGTGCAGCTAGCCATCCTCGATGAACTTCAGAGGTATCCGCCATGTGCAGACGAAGAGCTTGGATGAGCATCATGGATGCGAGGTGCTGTGTCACCAGCGAACTGCCCGGCTGCGCTTGAGAGAGCTCCTCGCCCATGCGCTCGATCGACCATCGCATCACGGCTTTCCCGACTTCGTTGCGGATATGTACGACCGGCGGCAGCGCACTTAGGAGTAACCGCGCAGGTCCCCCTTTAAGCGCGAAATGGCCTCCTGCAATAAAGCGTGGCGCGTTCGGCGTACCAAGCGGTCCGTTTCCGGAGGTTCTACGTGCATGGACCTCAGCGCGATCCATCGGCTTGAGTGTGAGCTCTGCTGCGAATCGAAAGGGGCGCCCATGCGCCAGCACCACGCAATCGCCAGTGTTCAGCTTCACTGGCTGGGAGACACCTTCGACGATCAACCAGCAGGCACCGGCGAGCATCGCGTAGCACTTAATCCCGGGGTGTTTGGGATATTGGATCGCTACGTCGGCCGGAATCGGGTAGCCGCCGGCGACATACGGCTGCGGCTTCATGAGTGCAAGAACGTCGGAGAGCGGGTCCATACTGCGTTTGCTCGCAAAGGCAGCTGGTTCTGGTGCAGCCTGTCGCTCTTCCGGTCTCGAAGTTTTATGCGGTGAGACGATCGAACCAATCATTTGGACTATGAATATAGATCGTCCACCTGGTGCCACCCATCTACTGGACTAAGGATCGAGAATGCCGCACTCGAAGGACGCGGTTTCTACATCCAGGAGGTTCAATCATGCGAGTGTTTGTTACAGGCGCAACCGGCTTCATTGGCTACTCTCTTGTTCCACAACTGGTCCAGGCCGGTCACCATGTTGTCGGGCTTTGCCGCTCAGACGCAGGCGCTGAAGCGCTCGTTCGTGCGGGCGTAGAGGTCTCTCGTGGTGACGTCAATGACCTGGATCATCTGCGCACTGCCGCACAGTCGGCAGACGCGGTCATCCATGCGGCCTTCAATCATGACTTCTCCAAGTTGAAGGAGAGCAGTGAAAATGACCGCAAAGTCATTGAAACGCTTGGCGATTTGCTGAAGCGGACGGGCCGCCGACTCGTTGTCACTTCGGGCACGGGCCTGGTTCACTCGGCGAGTGGTGGCATCGCGCTCGAAACCGATCCCCATTTCACATCGGCCCAATTTGCGCGCGCGGCGACTGAGGAGGCAACGGATGCCCTGATAGAGGACGGGGCGAATGTCGTCGTGGTTCGGCTTCCGCAGGTGCATGACACTCTGAAGCAAGGCAGGATCTCGCTGCATGTAGAGTTGGCGCGAAAGACAGGGTGGGTTGCGTACATCGGTGACGGAGCAAACCGGGTGCCCGCTGTTCATGTTTCCGATGCCGCACAGCTCTTCCGTTTTGCGCTGGAACGGGGCGAGGCTGGGGCGCGTTACCATGCCGTAGCCGAGGAAGGCATCGCAATGCGCGAAATCGCGGAGGCAATCGGTGACCGCCTAGGCATGCCGGTAAAATCGATCACGCCAGGCGAGGCGAGCGAATACTTCGGCGCATTGGCGCAACTCGCGACCCTCGATCTCGCCGCATCTGGGGAGCTCACTCGTCGGAAACTCGCCTGGACTCCCAGCGGTCCGAGCCTGCTGGCCGACTTGTCCATAAGGGGAAATGGCGGGGAATTCCTATCCCATGGTGGAATTCAGAGGTAGATGATGACTAGGTTGCTGATTGGACTTACGGGCGGACTTTATACATTCGATTTGGGTACGAGCGGAGGTATAAAGCCGAAACTTCCCGGCCTCCAGCCGATCGCATTCGCCATAGACCCGGGGGAGCCTGCACGAGTGTATTGCGCTACCTACAACCGGGGGCTCTGGCGCAGCGAGGATGCGGGTGAGACGTGGTGTCCTGTCGGAACCCCGCAGGGCTTCTTTGGCGGCCCGGCGGGCGGTGCGATTGAGCCGCGCGAGACGACCGCCGTGTCGGTCGATCCCGTTCCTGGGCCAGATGGCCGGCATGCTGTGTGGGTCGGCACGGAGCCGAGTAGCTTATACCGTTCGACGGATCATGGCGACACGTTTGAACTTGTGTCCACTCTCGACTTGCCGTCCCGTGGTAGCTGGTCCTTTCCTCCACGCCCGCGAACTCACCACGTCCAGTGCATCGCCCACACCAGCGACGGTTGCATGCATGTGGCTATCGAGGCGGGTGCTATGATTCGCTCCCGCGATAACGGCAGGACATTTGAAGACCGGTTGCCCGATAGCCCTGTGGATACACACGTGCTGCTCACTCATCCTCTCGCTCCATGGCGCCTCTACGCGGCCCTGGGTGATGCACTGCTGAGGCAAGGAAGATCCTTTGCTGAAAGCCTGGACGGTGGAGACACATGGATCTACTCCGGCAAGGGTTTGGAAACGGCGCCATATTTGTACGGCCTTGCCATTCACCCCAGCGATCCCGAGGATGTTCGTATAGCAGCCTCGCAGAGCCCACAAAGGGCCCACGTGGAGGGCGGAGCCTCGATCTTCCGTCGCGAAGCGAAGCACTGGGTGGAAGATGCTGAAGGTTTCCCGTGTGACCGAAGCCTAATACCGGTGCTGGCCGCTCATGTTCGGCAACCGGGTATCTGGTTCGCACTCTCGAATCTCGGCCTCTTCTTGAAGGAATCCACTGCCACAACCTGGATTTGTCTGGTTCAGCCCGAGGAGTGGCACGGCATGCATCCGACAGCTTTGGCCGCACTCACTTTATGACGAATAAGGGACGCCGACGGAAATGGGGTTCGAAAGGTGTAATGCGCCTTTCCAGCCCATCTGCCTCAACGACTGACTCGGTGATTGTCATCTGAAGCGCCGTCTCTATCGACAAGCCCATTTACGAGAACTGCGGGCCTTGATCCCGATTCCTTGACCTGCAAGCGGATAGAACGCCAATGTTCTTCGAGGCCCAATCTCTCAGCGGGATAAGAGCTGCTCGAAGACCGATTCCGAGTTCGGTCAGTTCGTAGTCGACGCGCGGCGGAATGGTCGGATAGACGGTGCTGCTTACAAGGCCGTCCTCCGTGAGCGAGCTTAACCGGCGTCTTCCATGCTTTGCACAGGTGCGCCACTTCTACGACCAGATATCACGCGCTTTCAGCGTGGAAGTCCCCGGAAAGTTGGCCCGTCACTCGCACGGATACTGAAGCAAAACCGGCTGAGTCTGCATAGCTCTTTTGGAGGCGGGAGCATGTCCCTACGTAAGCCGTGCTCCGCCAAAACTCCGCTGATCATTCATTACGAGGACGTCGGAGAAAACCGAGCGTTGGTCCATTCGTTGTAAGCCTTCTCGGATGTCTCCCAGCGCATGTGCGCCATCATTTCGGCATCTTCTCCGACGGTGAATCGTAACCGGTCCGTATCATCCGCAGCCGCGATGAGGATCGCGGTCGCAACGTCTTCCTCGCTGATCGGGGTGAAAGAAAGTTTGGTCGTATACGCCTGCAGGCGTTGGTGAACATAGCCTTGATAAGGCTCAGGAATCGGAATGCTTTCAGCTGCGCTTTGGGTCTGTCGAATGAACGATGTGGTCGGAACGAAACCGGGAATCACCACCTTGACATCGATCTTCGAGGGTCCTAATTCGTAGCGAAGAGATTCGCTGAAGGAATCCAGCGCGGCTTTGCTTGCTCCATAAATCGTCATCAGCGGGTCTGGTGAGATCGACGATGCCGACGTCACATTGATGAATCGGCCACCACCGCTCTGCTTGAAATAAGGGATAGCCGCACGCATGACCTTTAATGGCCCGAAGAAATTGGTTTCGAAGACGTCCTGCATCGTCTGCATTGGGGTCGCTTCGAATACGGAGAAGAGGCCGGCTCCAGCATTGTTCACCACGCAATCCATCGTGCCGAATCGCTCGAAGGCCGTTTTCAAAGCGACACTGATGGAATCCCCGTCACACACATCGAGTGAGAGAGGCAGGAGCCCGTCGATAGCCGGCTCCGTCCAGCGGTCCGCATCACGCATAGTCGCCACTACATTCCAGCCTGCCGACCGAAACTTCAGCGCGGTCGATTTTCCTATACCTGATGAACACCCCGTAATGAGCACTGTTGCAGCCATGATTCCTCCTTGTTTCTCGTAGCCCCGCTGAAGGTAATCACTGATTACCTTCAATACAGACGACTCTACGGTTTTCTCCAGCCTGCGTCAAGATGTACAGTGATCTTCATGCCTTACCCATCGAAGACCAACTCAAAAGCCATCCTCGCTGTGGCCGCTGCGCAGCTTGCAACAGGAGGGATTCGCGATCTCTCTTTACGGAACGTGGCCGCTAGCCTGGGACTTGCATCGAATGCGATCTATCGCTATTTTCCGGATCGCGCGGCTCTGGAAGTGGCTTTGGCAAATGAGGCATCCGACCAGTTAGAGATGGACTTGCGCAAAGCAGCTAATTCGCGCAGTCCGCAGAAAGCTATCCGGCAGATGGCGAGCGCGTATGCCGCCTTCGCGAAAAACCATCGACACCTGTACGAACTCTTGATGAGTCACCGTGCGCCCGAGCATGATGCCACGCCCCGGCATAGCTTATGGCTCTTTACCCTTGAGCAGGTGCAGCAGGTTACAGGAGAAAGGCGAGCTCCCGAGGCAGCCGTGGCTCTTTGGGCTTTTCTTCATGGGGCAGCCGCCTTGGAGGCAAACCAGGTCTTTGGAGAGCGGAAGCCCGCAAGCGGTTTGCGATTCGGACTGGACGCCTGGTTGCTAGCTGCGTCATCTACCGAGGACGCAGCTAGCAACCAGGCTCTTTCTGGGGTCGGGTCCCCAAAGCCATCTCTGTAGAAGCCCACTTGGCACGTTGATTGTGAATCCTACCGTATTCGTAGGATCCGAGCGGCTCATCATTCGGGCCGCGCTCCGTGAACGATGAGATCGAGACCTTCCCGATAACGCCGGTTGAGCTGGTCGAACAATATCGAACCGCTCTGTATCAGGGTCGGTAGCCCTTCCCTTCAAGCGCCGCTTTTCTTGCAGCGAGGTCGCATTGCGCCGATCGCTCTCCTGGTCCCGTTAAAACAGCCTACTCTTCGATGACGAAGCTCTGCGTGTAGGAGTTGATGCTGCTCATGAGGACCACCGTCTGACAGGATCGACGGGCAGGATGGCCGTTCAAATCGCAAAGTACCTCGGAGCCAAGAAAGTTGTTGCGACCGGGCGAAACCGGGAAGTCTTGATTGGCTTGTTGTCCATCGGGCCTGACGAGGTGATTTCGCTGGATCGCGACGGCAAGGCATCGGAAGGTGAATTGAGAGAGCAGTTCGCGCAAAGAATTGATGTTGTGCTCGACTATCTCTGGGGGGCCAAGTGCCGAGCAAATACTCGCGGCGGCTAGCGCTGCCAAATGGGCGACGTCCATTCGCTTCGTTCAGATTGGAACTACGAGCGCTCCCGAGATCACACTTCCTGGAGCCGTCCTGAGATCTTCGGCGATTCAACTGATGGGTAGCGGAATTGGAAGTGTCGCATTAGAAGAGATCGTTCTGGTCCTTTCCAAGCTGATGCAGGCCGCATCCCAGGTTGGCTTTCAGATAGCAACAAGAGAACTTCCCATAAGCCAGGTGGGAGAGGCATGGTCGGCTAACAGCGCAACTCCTCGGATTGTTCTCACCACGAACGCACCATAGCTTTTGGAATGGCTGCGGGCGACTCTACTCCGAAGGAGTGACGGCGAAGTCGGTCTTCATACTCTGCACCCCAGGCAATGATGTGGTCCAACAAAGCAATGACAGAAGCTTTAGTCGCTGCCGACAGACTGTATTCGACGTGCAACAGGTTGGCACTGAGATCTCTTCGTATAACGACGCCACCCGCCTCCAAAGACCGAAGGCTAGACGTGAGGGCCTTTTTGGACGCAGACGGTAAAACTCTTCTTAGTTCACTCAAGCGGACGGGGCGGTCACGCATTGCGAAGAGAATCTCAAGAGTCCATTTACCTTGCAAGAGCTGAAGGACCCGTGTCGCGCGTTGAAGCTTTATGGCTTCTTCATCTTGCATGCCTATCGATCTCCAAGAACGGAGCGATGCTCGTTCCTTCGGCTACAGACGATGGTCGCCCCGTCCCGTCCCAGCGGTTCCGAGTCGTCTGACTCTCGACGACTGGAGTCATCACGATCTGGGGTTGTTGAAGCTTGCTCTGATGCCAAACCGCAGAATTATGGGAATTGCTACCGGTCTCTTATGATTGGCATCCTTCGCTCAACATACTGGCAGCAGAGGCTTGGCGGCAATGCGAAATCCTGTCAAACTATTCGCTGATCCTGCCATAATGCTGGATGTTCCACTATGCCGATACTTCGTAATCCACATATCGATTTCGTAGAACTCATGGGCGAGGTATTGGCTACCCCCCAAAAGGTCGTTACGGTCGGCGTCGAGATGGAGACAGCGGGCTGGGAACTAGAGTCCCATTCGCATCAGAAGGCACAGCTCATGTTGTCTCTTTCTGGTGTCGGAACCTGCGAGGCGGAGGGAGGAATCTGGCTTGTCCCCCCGCTATGCGCGCTCTTCGTCCCTGGTGGAATGGTGCATCGGGTCACTACTGCGGGAAAGATCGAAGGCTATGCCGTGTTCATCGAACCCGACGAAGCCACGGGACTGCCTTCCAAGTGCACCACGATCAACGTCAATCCGCTCCTTCGAGAATTGATCATCCGATCCGCACAGTTTCCAACCGACTGTAAGCGGGGTGGAGTGGAATCCCACATTATGACCCTGCTACTGGATGAGATTTCGACAGCTCCGGTCGGAGGCCTGCACTTGCCGATGCCTTCTGATCCTCGGCTTCGCGAAATCTTCCAGAGGATGATGGCAAATCCGGCCGATCGCGGGACCATCGAGTCTTGGGCGAGGCGCGTCGGTCTTAGCGAACGGACCCTGGCGCGGGTCATCGCCGCTGAAACCGGGATGAGCTTCGGTCGGTGGAGACAACATCTGAACATCATCCTCGCTTTGCAATGGATGGCAAACGGAGCCAGCGTGCAGCAGGTCGCTCTCGATCTGGGCTATGAGAGCGTCGGTAGCTTCGTCACCATGTTTCGCAAGGCACTTGGAACATCGCCAGCGCGCTATATGGCAGAGCGTTCGGGAAAGCCCTAAGTTTCATCAGAGTCGCCTATATCCAACTCCCTGCCGATGCGAACTCCGCCAGCGCGTGCTTTCGTCATCTCGGTCCTGCTCGATCGCAGATTGGCAACATTTGCGAATTCATTGACAGGATTTCGCATTGCCGCCATTACTTATACCGCTTATCGTGAAATCTATGGCGATGACAGGCAAGGTGGCGATAGTGATGGGCGGAGCAAGTGGCATCGGAAGGGCGATCGCCGAGCGGCTGGCAAAGGAAGGCGCTTCGGTCTTCTTGACGGGCCGCCGCGCGCCTGACGTTGACGAGGCGGTCACCAAGACCGGCCACGAAGCGCGCGGCCTGGTGGCCGACGCGAGTGATCCAGAGGATATTGAACGGGTCATCGCGACAGTCGTCGCGGAGCGTGGGCGCATCGATGCGCTGGTGTTCAATGCCGGCATGATGGAACCGGCGGACCTTGCGCTGACCACGCCGGAGCACTTCGACCAACATTTCGCGGTAAACGTGCGTGGCGCCCTTTTCACCATGCGGGCCGGTGCGCCGCACATGGCGGCAGGCAGCGCCGCGCTGTTTCTGGGATCGATTGCAGATGTGAAAGGTGTGCCTCCCTATGGCACCTATGCCGCGACGAAGGCAGCATTACGTTCCTATGTACGCAGCTGGACGGTGGAACTCGCACCGCGAGGCATCCGCGTCAACGTCCTGAGCCCCGGCCCCACCGATACCGTCATGATGGCTACGCTTTCCGAAGAGATGCGTGCGGGAATCGTGAGTCAGATCCCACTGGGTCGCATGGCACGTGTGGAAGAAGTCGCGGCGGCAGCGATGTTCCTACTTAGCGACGAATCGAGTTTCGTGACTGGTGCCGAGCTGTACGTCGACGGCGGCATGGCGCAGGTGTAACGAAACAGGAGAAGCACAAATGACAAATCTCGACTCGAAACCGGTAGCAGACGTTTTGCATGGCCTCTTAGGATTGCCAAACGCCTCGTCCCAATCGATCCGGCCCTCGGGCAACCACAGTCGATTGCAGTATGACGATGCTCACCCTGTGCGTACCAAAACGCGCTATCTGGATTTCTATCGGTCCATGAAAGATATGCCGCTCGCTGTTTCGCGCGAAATCGGCACCCTTCTCCATATGCTGGTGCGCGCGTCCCGCGCTAAGACAATCGTCGAATTCGGGACGTCGTTCGGTATCTCGACCATCTTTCTTGCATCCGCTTTGCGCGATAACGGAGGCGGCCGTCTCATCGCCACCGAGTTCGAACCCTCGAAGATTACTCGCGCCCGGCAAAATCTGACAGACGCCGGTCTCATCGATCTCGTCGAACTCCGCGAGGGCGACGCTCTTCTGACGTTGAGAGACAACCTGCCAGAGAAGATCGACCTGATCCTACTCGACGGGGCCAAAGGCATCTACCTGGAAGTCCTCAACTTGCTTGAAAGGCGTCTGGTCCCAGGTTCTCTCATCGTCGCGGACAACACGAATTATTGTCCGGACTACGAAGCTTACGTACGTGAGTCGGCCAACGGCTATCTCTCAATTCCATTCGGAGAGGACGTCGAGCTCTCCCTCCGGACCGCATAGAGCGCAGCGTCTACGCCCAACTCTCGTAAACAAGAAATCAAGATAAGTGAAGGAACAGATTATGACATCGATTCACGAAGAGACCGCAGTTGCCATCATTGGCGCAGGCGTGTCCGGTTTGACGTTGGCGACTTTTCTGCAGAAGTCTGGAATAGCTTGCGTCGTTTTGGAGAGGCGCGATCGCGACTACATTGCAGTACGGCAGAGAGCCGGCGTCGTCGATGCGCGTGCAGTGCGCATGTTCGAACGATGGGATCTGACAGATAAGCTCCTCGCCGGTCCCATCGCCACAACAATCGACTATCGAGTCAACGGGGCAGGCCGCGTTTTCGAGGTTATCGCAGACGACGGCAGTGAAGGCCGTTTCTGTACCCAACAGATGCTCATCAATAACCTGCTGAAAGAACTCATTGACTCCATGGCGGGGGATGTCCGGTTCGAGGTCAGTGATGTAACGATCCAGAACGAAGAGGGCCGCCGTCCGCAGGTTCGATACTCGGATGCGAGTGGTTCACACGAGCTTACCTGCGACTACATTGTAGGATGCGACGGTGACCGCGGCGTCAGTCGCTCGTCGATCCCGCATGGCGTATTGACTACGTACAGTCATGAGTTCGGGTACGCGTGGCTGGCCGCGCTCGTCGAGGCTCCCGTCACGGGACATCCGATTATGGGCGTCAGTGATCACGGCTTCGTTGGGCAGCTTCCTCGCGGCCCTCAAAGGAGCCGGTATTACTTGCAATGTGCGCTCAGTGATGGCCCCGAAGACTGGCCGGATGAGCGGCTTTGGGATGAAGTGCGGCTACGGCTCAACGATCACAGCATTATGAATGCCTTGGTTCATGACAAGCTTTTCGTTCCGTTGCGGAGCGTCGTTCATTCTCCCATGCAATACCGGAACCTCTTTCTAGCTGGCGATGCCGCACATCTTGTGCCTCCTACAAGCGCTAAGGGAATGAATCTTGCTCTCTTCGACGTAGACGTTCTCGCCCAGGCACTGTTAAGCGCCGTGCGGGACCACAACAGAGCTGCCTTGGATAAGTACTCCGAAACGTGCCTGCCTCATATTTGGAATTATCAGGATTTCGCAGTCTGGATGACCGATATGATGCACGACGCCGGTGATCCTACGCAGCACGGTAAGTTTCGTCAGATGACTGCACGCGCACGTCTCGATAACTTGTTCAACTCCCCCACGGCGGCCCGGTTGCATAGCGAATATCAGCGAGGAGTCAACTGAAGACAAAGGTTATCGCGAACCTTGTGAGGGGATATGGGCCTCATACCAAAGCTGGATGTGCATGAGGATTGTTGCGCCTCATGCACATCGCTGGCCCCGGAATACAAGACTGAAATGGCAAAACGGCGTTCTACCAATCTCAGGTCTTTGAAGCACGTACCTCGCCCGCTCGCGACGCTTGCGTATTCTGTCCCCGCTGGAGCGAAGACACCATTGCATGCCCACGATCGGGCACAGTTTCTTTATGCGGTATCCGGATCAATGAAAATCGCCACGGACCTCGGTCGCTGGATCATTCCTCCCCAGCGGGCGGTCTGGATGCCTGCGAACTATCCGCACCAACCAACCACGATTGGTCCTGTTGAATTACGGACGCTATACATTCGGGAGGACATCTGTCCGCCCCCTGCTCCGAGCATGCCGCAAATGCTTGGAGTCTCCGCGTTCCTCAAAGAACTGGTCTTGCGGCTGATGGAAATGCCCGTCGAATATGATGAAGGCGGTCAGGACGGGCAGATCGTAAAGACCTTCTTAGGTGAGATCGACTGGACTGCGCTCCATCCTGTGAGCCTGCCACGGCTTCACGACAAACGTTTGCAGCTTGTGGAAGCAACGTTGACGAAGAACCCTGGCAGCACACGCACGCTCGAAGATTGGGCAACGCGGCTTCATTGCTCTTCACGGACACTGGCAAGACTCTTGCTGAAAGAAACAGGCCTTTCCTTTCAGAGGTGGCGGGATCAAATCCGCACCTTCGTGTCTCTTCCGATGATCGCGAACAATAGAACTCTTTCAGAAATCGCGGATGAACTCGGCTATGAAACAGCCTGGGCTTTCACTGCTATGTTCAAGCGGGTCACCGGTCAATTACCAAGTAGATATTTTTCATCCCGCTGAGCTGCCCGTATTTCCACCCCACGCTTTGGCGCTGCTGAGCGCCGAAAGGATATAGGGGCGCCTCCTTCGATCGCCTCTTACGCGCGAAGATCTTTCTTGGCGCATCTCGCATTGGATTTCTGGGCGTTCATTGTTCCGCAGCCCGGTGGTCGAACGTCAATGAATTCCAAGCATTTAGAGGACATTGTCATGCGTGAAGGAAGATCCTAAGAACTCGCAGAGTTCGCTGAGTGAATCGGCGATTTGGCACTCGTTGAGACCGCGTCTGGCCGACACGAGGCAGCACGACAAGCTCGTCTACACGTTGCGAGGTGTCTGTTTGGGTTGAGAGCGTGAGCGACGCTGCCGTGCGTCAATGCCTTTCAAGATGAGATCAATCCCGGTAAGGTAGTCCACCCGGTCGTCATGATCTCGTAACTGTGCGGCTACACTCCGGGTAAACGGATACTGCTTCGGATCGAGCAGTGACCAGGCGTTTGAGATCGCTTCGAGAAAGTCAGATCGATCAAGGCTCTGCGTCTTTGCGAACTGGCGATTCGCAGCATTCTGTCTGCTGACCCCGAGGATAAACGCAATCAACGCACCTACCGTCGCCCATTGTTGTTCGTCCGGCACGCCCAGAGCGCGAATCTGCTGGCCGATGCGTTCAAGAATGCGCACGATGGGCGACAGCACCGCGGCGCTGGTGAGCGCTGAGCCTACCCAAGGATGGTCGTCGATCACGTCAAACAGGGCGAGCGCTATAGCGCGAATCGCGTCTTCCGGCGCCGTAGTACAACTTTCGGGGATCGTACGCGCGATCACGGCATCGCAGGCGGCGGTTAGCAGGTCACTCTTGTTGGCGATGTGCCAGTAAATTGCGCCAGGGCCGGTGGCGAGCCGTTCGGACAGCGCCCGGAACGTAAGACCCTCTTCTCCGTAGCTGTCCAGAAGCTCAATCGACGCTTCGATAATGCGTTCCCGAGAGAGCGACTCGTCGGTTCGTTTCGGGACGCGTGCCCTTTTGGCCATGCTCTATCTTTACACAAATGGAACGCAATTCCACATATAATGGAATTGCGTTCCACGGACCTATGGCAGCCGCTCTATGGTCCGGCTTTAGGAGACACGATGAACACACCAGTCACAATTATTGGAGCCGGGCTCGGAGGCCTGACACTTGCGCGGGTCCTCCACGTTCACGGCATCGCGGCCACTGTCTACGAAGCCGACGCTTCTCCAACGGCCCGTCCTCAAGGCGGCATGCTCGACATCCACGAACAGAATGGCCAGTTAGCTCTCAAGGCTGCGGGACTCTTCGATCAATTCCTTGATCTTATTCATCCTGGCGGTCAGCAAAGCCGTGTCCTCGACAAGAAGGGCAACGTGCTATTCGATGACCCCGATGACGGCACAGGCGGTCGTCCCGAGGTGCCTCGCGGAGAGCTCCGCCGTATATTGCTCGAATCGCTTCCTGCTGACGCGGTGCGGTGGGGACACAAACTCACAGTGGTGACTTCACTCTGCAATGGCCGGCACGAGTTGACCTTTGCTGACGGCTCAACTGCGACAACCGAACTCCTTATTGGAGCAGACGGTGCCTGGTCGAAGGTCCGCCCACTGCTTTCCGAGGCAAGACCGGTGTATGCCGGCATCACCTATGTCGAGACTTACCTTTACGACAGCGACCTGCATCACAAGGCCAGCGCCGCAGCGGTGGGCGGGGGTGGGATGTTTGCCATGGCACCGGGAAAAGGCATTATGGCGCATCGCGAGCCCCATGGCGTACTGCATACCTACGTGGCGTTGAAGCAGCCCGAGAACTGGATCTCCAACATCGACTTCTCTGATCCAGCGGTCGCCGTGGCCTGCGTTGCCAGTCAGTTCGATGGCTGGGCCCCCGAACTGACTGCGCTCATCACCGACGGCGAAACAGCGCCAGTGCCTCGCCCAATCTATTCGCTTCCGTGCGAACACCGATGGAACCGGGTACCCGGCGTGACGCTGCTTGGCGATGCGGCGCACCTAATGGCGCCATCGGGCGAAGGAGCCAATCTAGCCATGTACGA